>CALUIF010000079.1 GCA_944320635.1 uncultured Bacteroides sp.
TTTCGTGTCGGAGCATTGTCTTGTGGCATGGAGCGGTCTATATAGATGGCATCGAAAGTGATGCCTTCGCCTTTCAGCGTCTTGAGCAGGAGATTGTGTGCCGGCCAGAAAGTATCTTCCGGAAAAGATGCGGTGCCCAGTCCGTCTTGGTTGGACACCATAACCAGTTCGAAGTCCAGCTTCTTCCGGATGAAGTATAGGTTGCGCATCATTTTGGGATAAAACTCCAGTTTCTCGAGCGAATCGAGTTGATAGTCTGTCGGAGGCTCTATGACGAGCGTACCGTCCCGGTCTATAAAGAGGATTTTCTTTTTCATTTGGCGTGTGTTTGTTTTTTCAATGGGTTATAAGCGTTTCAGGGCAAGCTTTATCACTTGTTCCACCGGCGCGGCTGGGTCTTCTTTCAAAATGGCTGCCACCACTTTTTGCGAAGCGGCCTGTGCAAATCCCAGCATGGTGAGGGCTGCGACGGCTTCTTCTTGAATTTCGGCATTGGCAGGTTGCCACATTCCGGATACATCGCCCGTGCTGCCCGGCGCGCCGCTTGCCTTGATTTTGTCTTTTAGGTCGACAATGATGCGCTGGGCGGTTTTCAGCCCGATGCCCTTTACGGTTTTCAGTAAGTTGGCATTGCCCGAACTGATGACGTTGATGAGTTCGGACGGAGACAAGGCGGAAAGTATCATGCGTGCTGTATTTCCCCCGATGCCCGACACGGAGATGAGCAGCAGAAACAACTCGCGCTCTTGCTTGTCGGCAAATCCGTAGAGGTTGTAAGCGTCTTCGCGTATGGCTTCGTACACATAAAGCTTGCATTCTTTTTTGCCCTGTATGGCCGAATAGGTATTCAGCGAGATGTTGAGGGCATAGCCTACTCCCCGGCAATCTATCACAGCTATGGCAGGTGCCAATTCGGCCAATTCCCCTTTTACATATTCTATCATAAAGTGTCTCTTTTAAAGTTTTTCGGCGGCTAATATAGTGAAAAAGCCGATATTTCTGTGAAAAAAGACCCCGGTATTCTGTTATTTCATGGAGAATTGATTACTTTTGCGGCGAATTTATGGAAAACTGATAACTATATCCGATAAAATTATGAAAAAAGTAAGAGCAGCCATCGTTGGTTATGGCAATATCGGGCACTATGTGCTCCAGGCGCTCCAAGCAGCCCCTGATTTTGAGGTAGCCGGTATTGTGCGCCGCGCCGGTGCGGAAAACCGTCCGGAAGAACTCAACAGCTATCCGGTAGTGAAAGACATCAGGGAGTTGGAGGGAGTTGATGTAGCCATCCTCTGCACGCCTACCCGCAGCGTGGAAAAATATGCCAAGGAAATCCTGGCTTTGGGTATCCACACGGTAGACAGTTTTGATATCCACACAGGCATTGCCGATTTGCGCCGCACGTTGGATGCAGAAGCCAAGGCCCACAATACCGTATCTATTATCTCGGCCGGTTGGGATCCGGGCAGCGACTCTGTCGTACGTACTTTGCTGGAGGCTATTGCTCCCAAAGGCATCACTTATACCAACTTCGGTCCGGGCATGAGCATGGGGCATACGGTGGCAGTCAAGGCCATCGACGGTGTGAAAGCCGCGCTCTCCATGACCATACCTACCGGTACGGGCATACACCGCCGCATGGTCTACATTGAGCTGAAGGAAGGCTATGACTTTGCACAGGTGGCAGCTGCCATCAAGGCCGACCCCTACTTTGCCAATGATGAGACGCATGTGCAGCAAGTGGCCAGCGTAGATGCCTTGCTCGATATGGGGCATGGTGTGAACCTCACCCGCAAGGGTGTTTCGGGCAAGACGCAAAACCAGTTGTTCGAGTTCAACATGCGCATCAACAATCCCGCGCTTACCGCCCAAGTCTTGGTGTGTGTGGCCCGCGCTTCCATGCGCCAGCAGCCCGGATGCTACACCATGATTGAAATCCCGGTCATCGACCTCTTGCCGGGCGAGCGCGAAGAGTGGATTTCCCACTTGGTGTAACCCATAGTTCCATTCATCATGTCGTCCCCTGCTCTTAAGCGTCTTTAGGAGCAGGGGATATTTTTGTGCCAGTCACCTCCTTTTGTTGGTAAAATGTATGTACATCAGTCGTGCCAAATTCCTTCTTTGTTCGTTTCTATAGCGTCGGAAATGATACGAACATGGTACGAAGTTGGTACGAACATGGTACGAACTTGGTCCCTACGGGATGTCGGGCACGGAGGAAGGTAAAAAAGTATGACGTTAAGGGCGGCTTGCACGATGACTTTCCGCGCGGCGCGCAGAACGCAGGTTTGTCATTTTTGTCGGGAATCCAATGTTAAAGTTTCTTGTTATTGGATGGAAAAGCGTATATTTGTGCCTTTCCTACATTTTAGGGGAAAAAATAAAGCTTGAAAAAGTTGCGTATCTCAAAAAAATGTCAGACTTTTGTAAAGTCTTAGACAGATATTTTTTAAATACCCCTAACCAGTTAATTCGATGAGTGATTTAGAAAACAAGGCACAAGAACAAGAACAACCTAAAAAGCGTCCTTATAACTTGCGCGAGAAGAAAGAAAAGGATGCCGCTTACCGTTCGTTGATACGGCCGGAGCTGGCAGACGAGTTGTATGACAAGATTCTGAATATCATTGTCGTGCAGAAGAAGTACAGGGACCCGGATTTTTCCGCGAAAGATTTGGCTAAAGAGTTGCAGACGAATACCCGCTATTTGTCGGCTGTGGTAAATTCACGTTTCGGAATGAATTATTCGTGTCTGCTGAACGAATATAGGGTGAAGGATGCCATGCACTTGCTGACTGACAAGCGTTATGCGGACAAGAACGTGGAAGAAATCAGTACGATGGTAGGGTTTGCCAACCGTCAGTCGTTTTATGCGGCTTTTTACAAGAATGTGGGCGAAACGCCTAACGGGTATCGTAAGAGGCATATAGACAAGAAAAAATAACCAATTGGAATGGTGAAATGAACGGAAAGGAAATATTCCTGAGGCTGATGGCGTTGTGGAATACTTCCTTTCTCTTTGTTTTGTGCTTTCCTGTTTTAGAGTTGAATTTTTGAATATGAAAAAACATTTGATGACTATGACTGTTTCGGCGGCCTTGCTTGCATCGTGTGGTGGAGGCGTAAACAATACTACGGACAAGAGCGGAGATTTTGACTATACAGTGGAACAATTTGCCGATTTGCAGATATTGCGCTATCGCGTGCCCGGCTTTGAGGATTTGTCGCTCCGGCAGAAGGAGCTGGTGTATTATCTGACGGAGGCGGCCTTGCAGGGGCGTGACATTTTGTTCGACCAAAACGGGAAGTACAATCTGACGATTCGTCGGATGCTGGAAGCGGTGTATGCTAATTATGGGGGTGACAGGAATGCTGCCGACTTCAAGGCCATGGAGGTGTACTTGAAGCGTGTGTGGTTTTCCAATGGCATACATCATCATTACGGCAGTGAGAAGTTTGTGCCGGGCTTCAGTGCGGCATTTTTCAGGCAGGCATTGGAGTCGATAGACGTGTCGCTGCTGCCGTTGGCTTCGGGACAGACGCTGGAGCAATGGTGCGAGGAAGTGTTTCCGGTAATTTTCGACCCTTCGGTAATGCCCAAGCGGGTGAACCAGGCTGCCGGGGAGGACTTGATATTGACATCGGCCAGCCATTATTACGATGGGGTGACCCAGGCCGAGGCCGAGGATTTCTATGATGCGATGAAAAATCCGGCTGACGAGACACCGGTGTCTTATGGCTTGAACAGCCGCTTGGTGAAGGCGGATGGCAAGTTGCAAGAGCGTGTGTGGAAGGTGGGAGGCCTCTATGGGCAGGCCATCGAGAAAATCGTGTATTGGCTGAAGAAGGCCGAGGGTGTGGCCGAAAACGAGCAGCAGAAGGCTGTTATTGCAAAGTTGATAGAGTTTTATGAAACGGGAGACTTAAAGACTTTTGACGACTATGCCATATTGTGGGTGAAAGATGTAAACTCCCGTGTAGACTTTGTGAATGGCTTTACCGAAACGTATGGCGACCCCTTGGGGCTGAAAGCCAGTTGGGAGTCTATCGTGAATTTTAAAGACGTGGAGGCTACCCGCCGCACGGAGATTATCAGCAGCAATGCCCAGTGGTTTGAAGACCATTCGCCGGTGGACAGCTGTTTCAAGAAGCAAGAGGTGAAAGGTGTTTCGGCCAAGGTGATTACTGCGGCTATCCTGGGAGGTGATTTGTATCCGTCTACAGCTATCGGCATCAATCTGCCAAATTCTAACTGGATACGTAGCGTGCATGGCTCCAAGTCGGTCACCATAGGCAACATTACGGATGCTTATAACAAGGCTGCACATGGCAATGGGTTTAATGAAGAATTTGTGTACAGTGCCGACGAGCTGGCCTTGATAGACCGCTATGCTGACTTGACGGATGAACTGCACACCGATTTGCATGAATGCCTTGGGCATGGCTCCGGCAAGATGCTTCCGGGAGCCGATGCCGACAGTTTGAAAGTGTATGGCTCGACCATTGAGGAGGCGCGTGCCGATTTGTTCGGCCTTTATTATGTGGCCGATGCCAAGTTGCTCGAATTGGGACTGCTGCCCGATGCCGATGCCTACAAAGCACAGTATTACACCTATATGATGAATGGTTTAATGACCCAGTTGGTGCGCATAGAGCAGGGTAAGGACATAGAGGAGGCACACATGCGCAACCGGCAGCTCATTGCCCGCTGGGCTTACGAGCATGGGAAGGCCGACGGCGTGGTGGAGTTTGTGAAAAAGGGGGGCAAGACGTATGTCAAGATAAACGATTACGCCAAGTTGCGTGCCCTGTTCGGGCAGTTGCTGGCGGAGGTGCAACGCATAAAGTCGACCGGCGATTATGCTGCTGCCCGCGACTTGGTAGAAACGTATGCTGTGAAAGTAGACCCCATTCTTCACGCTGAGGTATTGGAACGCTATAAGCGGCTTAACCTTGCCCCTTACAAAGGCTTTGTCAATCCTCGCTATGAGGTTGTGACGGATGCCGGGGGCAACATTACAGACGTAAAGGTGAGCTATGATGAAGGCTATGCCGAGCAGATGTTGCGCTACAGCCACGATTATTCTAATCTGCCTTCCGTAAATTGATACGGCTCCGGTCTTCCGGGAGGCCGCAGCCTTGTTGAACTTACTAAAAAAGTCATCTTCATGGATTTGCACGAACAACTGAAAGATATTAAAACACAACTTCGCTTGTCGATGAATGGGGCCGCTTCCCAAAGCATGCGCGAGAAGGGGCTTGCCTATCATCTGAACTTCGGCGTAGAACTGCCGCGCATTAAGGCTATTGCCTCGGGCTATGCCAAAGACCATGCCTTGGCACAAGCCTTGTGGAAGGAAGATATCCGTGAGTGCAAAATATTGGCGGGACTGTTGCAACCTGTGGAGACGTTCTTGCCCGAGATAGCCGACATTTGGGTTGATGATATTCATAATATCGAAATGGCCGAACTGACAAGTATGAACCTCTTCCAGCATCTGCCTTATGCTCCTTCCAAGTCTTTCCAATGGATTGCCGATGAGCGCGAGTACCCTCAGGTATGCGGTTACCACACGCTAGCCCGCCTGCTGATGCAGGGCGGAGGTATGGATGAACGCGCTGCCAATGAGTTTCTCGACCAGGCTGTGGCGGCATTTATATCCGGCTCCTACCATGTGCGTGGAGCAGCCGGTATGGCTATACGCCGTTTCATGCAGCAAGGCGAAGTCAATGCCTTCCGGGTGTGCCGCCGGGTAGAAGGGTTGGAGGCTTCGCCTGTAGAGGCGGAGCAAATGTTGTATAATATGGTGAAAGACGAGGTGGACGTGTAATTTTTCGCGGCAATGCATTTGCTTTCCATAAAAAAGGATTAACTTTGTTCGCTGTTAAAAACACATCGCATGTACTCAATATGGAAAGCCAGCAGGTAAAAGATACAGTTCGGCAGATATTCACGGAATATCTGAATGCTAACGGGCATCGCAAGACTCCTGAGCGTTATGCCATACTCGACACGATTTATTCCATCGAAGGGCATTTCGATATTGATACACTATATTCACTGATGGCCGACCAGGAGAATTTCCGTGTCAGTCGGGCCACGCTTTACAATACCATCATCCTGCTAATTAATGCCCGTTTGGTCATCAAGCATCAGTTCGGGAATTCATCACAATACGAAAAGTGCTATAATCGTGATACACATCATCACCAAATCTGCACCCAGTGTGGCAAGGTGGTGGAGTTTCAAAACGAAGAATTGCAGCGGGCCATTGCCAGCACGAAGTTGAGCCGTTTCAATTTGTCGCACTATTCTCTTTACTTGTATGGGCTTTGCAGCAAATGTGAGCGTGCCAACAAACGGAAAAAGAATAATAACAACAATCATCATAAGAAAGAAAAATGAAAGTAGACGTACTATTAGGATTACAATGGGGTGATGAAGGCAAAGGAAAAGTAGTCGATGTTTTGACCCCGCGATATGATGTTGTAGCCCGCTTTCAGGGTGGCCCTAATGCCGGGCATACGTTGGAGTTTGAAGGACAGAAATACGTGCTTCGCTCCATCCCTTCCGGCATATTCCAAGGCGATAAGATAAACATCATAGGCAACGGAGTGGTATTGGATCCTGCTCTGTTCAAGGCCGAGGCCGAAGCGTTGGAAGCTTCTGGACACGACTTGAAGGCGCGTTTGCACATTTCCAAGAAAGCTCACCTTATTATGCCTACCCATCGCTTGTTGGATGCTGCCTACGAAGCAGCCAAGGGGGATGCTAAAGTAGGTACTACGGGTAAGGGCATAGGGCCTACTTATACGGACAAGGTAAGCCGCAATGGCTTGCGCGTAGGCGACTTGTTGCACGATTTCGATAAGAAGTATGCGATTGCCAAAGCCCGCCATGAGCAGATACTGAAAAGCTTGAATTTCAGTTATGAACTCTCTGAACTGGAGAAGGCGTGGTTTGAAGGCATTGAATACCTCAAGCAATTTCAGTTGGTGGATAGTGAGCATGAAATCAACTATTTGTTGGCTTCCGGGAAATCGGTGTTGTGTGAGGGAGCGCAAGGTACAATGCTCGACGTTGACTTCGGTTCTTATCCTTATGTGACTTCTTCCAACACAATCTGTGCTGGAGCCTGCACGGGTTTGGGAGTCGCTCCGAACAAGATAGGCGAGGTCTATGGTATCTTCAAGGCTTATTGTACCCGTGTAGGTGCCGGGCCTTTCCCCACTGAGCTTTTTGATGAGACAGGCGAGAAGATAGGTGCTTTGGGGCATGAGTTTGGGGCTGTGACTGGTCGTAAGCGCCGTTGCGGTTGGATAGACTTGGTGGCCTTGAAGTATGCGGTCATGATAGACGGTGTAACCAAGCTGATTATGATGAAAAGTGATGTGCTTGATACATTTGAAACCATTAAAGCTTGCGTGGCCTATAAGATAGATGGCGAAGAAATAGACTATTTCCCATTTGATATAAAGGAAGGACACCTTGAGCCGGTATACGTAGAATTGCCTGGTTGGAAGACTGATATGACGAAGATGCAAAGTGAGGATGAATTTCCTGAAGAATTCAATGCCTACCTTTCTTTCCTTGAAGAACAATTGGGAGTTCCCATTAAGATTGTGTCCGTAGGACCGG
Organism: uncultured Bacteroides sp.; assembly: GCA_944320635.1. GTDB lineage: Bacteria > Bacteroidota > Bacteroidia > Bacteroidales > Bacteroidaceae > Bacteroides. The sequence goes on from CALUIF010000079.1 coordinate 7,639, forward strand.
ATCGCGAACAGACGATTGAACGTTATCTTGAAGACGATTAATATTATGATGTAGCTGCATAGAGGAAGCGACGTAAAGTTGTGTTTGCTATGCAGCTTTTTTTGTTTTTTCCGACATGAAAACACGATTCTTTTTCTTTTTGTTATTACTCGTTATATCGCTTCCTTTTAAAGCGCAAGGTAATCATCTTAACGAGGAAATATTGCGTTCCCGTCAAGAATTTCGCGATGCTAAGTTTGGCATCTTCTTGCATTGGGGACTGTATAGTATGCTGGCTACCGGCGAGTGGACAATGACAAACAATAATTTGAATTACAAGGAATATGCCAAGTTGGCAGGAGGATTTTATCCCTCTAAGTTCGATGCTGCGCGTTGGGTATCGGCTATCAAGGCTTCGGGCGCCAGATACATCTGCTTTACCAGTCGGCACCATGAGGGTTTTTCCATGTTTCATACCCGGTATTCTGATTATAATATTGTAGATGCCACCCCTTTCAAACGCGATGTGTTGAAGGAGTTGGCCGATGAATGCCATAAGCAAGGTATCCGTCTGCATTTGTATTATTCACATATCGATTGGTATCGCGAGGACGCTCCTTGGGGACGGACAGGGCGTGGAACGGGCAGACCCAATCCGGAAGGAAACTGGGATTCTTATTATCAGTTCATGAATAATCAGCTGACAGAATTGCTTACCAATTACGGAGAGATTGGCGCTATTTGGTTTGACGGGTGGTGGGATCAAGATCAAAATCCCGATTTCGATTGGCATTTGCCAGAGCAATATGCTTTGATACATCGTTTGCAACCGGCTTGCCTGGTGGGGAATAATCATCACCAGACACCTTTTGAGGGAGAAGACATTCAGATTTTTGAGCGAGATCTCCCCGGTGAGAATAAAGCCGGATTGTCTGGACAAGACATCAGCGAGCTGCCTTTGGAGACTTGTGAGACAATGAACGGTATGTGGGGATATAAGATTGCTGACCAAAACTATAAATCGCCTAAGACTTTGATACATTACCTGGTGAAAGCAGCAGGAAAAGATGCCAACCTTTTGTTGAACATCGGGCCGCAACCCGATGGCGAGCTTCCAGCAGTGGCATTGGAGCGTTTGGAGCAAATAGGCAAGTGGATGCATGTGTACGGGGAGACCATTTATGGTACCCGTGGCGGGTGCATTGCCCCTCATTCATGGGGAGTGAGTACTCAAAAAGAGGGGAAGGTGTATGTCCACATTTTGGATTTGCAAGATAAATCCCTCTTTCTGCCTTTGGAAGGGGGCGTGAAGGTGAAGCGGGCATTGGACTTTGTGACTCGTCGTCCGCTAAAGATACAGAAGTGCAAAGGTGGCATTCTGCTGCAACTGGAGGAAGTGCCCACAGACATAGACAAGGTGGTAGAACTGGAAATCAATTGATTTTAGCTAATTCTTCCTAAAAGATAGGAGTGGAGGTGTGCATCTTCCTCCTTTCCTTTTACTTTTGGCAAACTATTTGTCATTGGGTATTGTGATAATGTGATTGTTTACTAATTGAAATGAAGAAAGAAAAATTATGGGAACAGGAATGATTGGATTGCAATGGATTATCTTTATTGGTGTAGCCATTATCAGCTGGCTGGTACAGATGAATCTGCAAAGTAAGTTTAAGAAATTCTCCAAAGTACCGATGACCGGTGGGATGACGGGGCGTGATGTAGCCTTGAAGATGCTGCATGATAACGGCATTTATGATGTGACGGTAACGCATACCCCCGGGCATTTGACTGATCATTATAATCCGATGAATAAGACCGTGAATCTGAGTGAAGATGTTTACTCGGGCAATAGCATCATGGCTGCTGCCGTAGCTGCACATGAGTGCGGGCATGCTGTGCAACATGCACGTGCTTATGCTCCTCTTAAAATGCGTAGCGCGCTGGTTCCGGCAGTATCGTTTGCCTCGCAATGGATGACGTGGCTGTTGTTGGCTGGCATTTTGCTGTTGAACACTTTCCCTGGGTTATTATTGGCCGGTATTATTCTGTTTGCTATGACTACGTTATTCAGTTTCATCACTTTGCCAGTGGAGATTAATGCCAGCCAGCGTGCGTTGTCGTGGCTGAGTAGTGCGGGGCTGACCAATTCGTATAATCATGGACAGGCCGAATCGGCTTTGCGGGCTGCTGCCTATACTTACGTGGTAGCTGCTTTGGGTTCGTTGGCCACACTGATTTATTATGTCATGATATTCATGGGGCGTCGCGAGTGATACCTCTCTATAGAAAAGGATAGAATAGAAGGTGCGCTGTAGCTTTGGCTCGGCGCACTTCTTGTTTTTTTTGAGATAAGAAGCATTTTTTTCTGTTTTTCTCTGCTTTTCCTATTTCCTTCCAGATTCGGGTTCTTTCTTTGCATCAGAAAACAATAGAACAATTGAATATTAACCCTTAAAAACAAAGCAGTATGAAAAAGTTATTTTTATTGTTAGTGAGTGTGTTTACGATGCAAGTGGCAATGGCTGATAATGACAAGCCGGTGACTTTTGAACAATTACCTCAGGCGGCGCAAGCGTTTATCAAGCAAAATTTTGCAGACAAGGAGATAGCGTTTGCCAAGGTGGACAAGGATTGGTTTGATGCAACGTATGATGTGTTGTTTACCAATGGGGAAAAACTGGAGTTCAACAAGAAAGGCGAGTGGAAAGAAATACAGTGCAAGTTTACCACTGTGCCCGAAAAGGCTATTCCGGCTGCTATCGTAAAGTTTGTGAACGACAAGTATCCCGGTGCAAAGGTTCTCTCCATCGAAAAAGACCGTTATGAATATGAAGTGCGTCTTTCAAACTTTTGGGAAATCAAGTTCGACTTGCAATTCAATGTCATCGACATGGATCAGGACAATGATTGATAGCAATAGGTTACTATAGGAAATGGAATATCCCGGCGCGTTGTCTCAACGAACCGGGATTCTTTTTTAGACATACATGTGTAAAGAATAAATGCGAAGTCAATCTCTCTCAATCTTGTTACCTGATGAACAACAGCTCCCTGTACTTTGGGAGTGTCCACATCTGGTCGTCTACAATCAGTTCTAGTTTGTCTATGTGATAGCGTATCTGTTCCAGCATGGGCTCTATGGTGTCGTGGTAGGCAATGGCCTTTTCCCGTTCGTTTGTAATTTTGTTGGCTACTTTGCGGGCTTCCACCATGGCATCTACATGCTCCTTGATGTACGAAGTATGTTCGGCAATCTTGCAGATGATGCCCATGTTTTCGGCCGACAGCTTATCTGCCTGTTCCGGCGGGAAGAGGCCTTTCAGTTTGTAGACGTTATCTATCAGTTTGGTTTGATATTCGGTGGCTACGGGGACAATGTGGTTCATCACCAAATCGCCCAGCACGCGGGCTTCGATTTGTATTTTCTTGGTGTACGTTTCCCACTTTACCTCGTTGCGTGCTTCCAGCTCTTTGCGGGTCATCACTCCGGTAGATTCGAACATTCGGATGCTTTCCGGCGAAAGATAGCGGTCGAAGATGAGCGGGCAACTGGTCTCGCAATCCAGTCCTCGGCGTTCGGCCTCTGCTTTCCATTCGTCGCTGTACCCGTTGCCGTCGAAGCGGATAGGTTTGCACTCCTTGATGTAGCGTCGGATAACTTGGATGATGGCCGGCACTTTCTGTTCGCCCTTTGCCATGAGTGCGTCGACATCTTTTTTAAAGTCGGTCAACTGTTCGGCCATGGCGGCGTTGAGGGCAATCATGGCGCTGGCACAGTTGGCTTCGGAGCCTACGGCGCGGAATTCAAACCGGTTGCCTGTGAAGGCGAAGGGTGAGGTGCGGTTCCGGTCGGTATTGTCGATGAGCAATTCAGGTATTTGCGGAATGTCGAGCTTCATGCCGTGCTTTCCGCCGAGAGCTACCAGTTCGTCCAACGTACTGTCTTCCATGTGGTCGAGTACCCGGCTGAGTTGTGTGCCGAGGAATGAGGAGATAATAGCGGGCGGTGCTTCGTTGGCTCCCAGCCTATGAGCGTTGGTGGCGCTCATGATGGAGGCCTTCAGCAGTCCGTTGTGGCGGTACACTGCCATCAGCGTGTTTACCACGAAGGTGATGAAGCGCAGGTTTTCTTCTGCCGTTTTGCCGGGGGCCATGAGCAGGATGCCGGTGTCGGTGCCGAGCGACCAGTTGTTGTGCTTGCCCGAGCCGTTGACGCCCTTGAACGGCTTTTCGTGGAGCAGGACGCGGAAGCCGTGCGTGCGGGCTACTTTGCGCATGAGCGACATGATGAGCATGTTGTGGTCGACCGCCAGGTTGCACTCCTCGAAGATGGGAGCCAGTTCAAACTGGTTTGGAGCCACTTCGTTGTGGCGGGTCTTGAGGGGAATGCCGAGCTCCAGCGCCTGTATTTCGAGGTCTTTCATGAAAGCGGCTACGCGGGTGGGGATGGCGCCGAAGTAGTGGTCTTCGAGCTGCTGGTTCTTCGAGGCTTCGTGTCCCATGAGGGTGCGGCCGGTCAGCAGCAGGTCGGGACGGGCGGCGTAGAGGCCTTCGTCTACCAGGAAGTACTCTTGCTCCCAGCCTAGGTAGGCCATTACTTTCTTCACGTCGGGGTTGAAGTAGTGGCATATGTCGGTGGCAGCTTTGTTGACGGCACGCAGTGCCTTGAGCAGGGGGGCTTTGTAGTCCAGCGGCTCGCCGGTGTAGGCTATGAATACGGTGGGGATGCAAAGGGTATCGTCTACCACAAAGACGGGCGACGAGGGGTCCCAGGCGCTGTAGCCGCGTGCCTCGAAGGTGTTGCGTATGCCCCCGTTGGGGAACGACGAAGCGTCTGGCTCCTGCTGCACGAGCAGCTTTCCGGTAAATTCCTCCATCATGCCTCCCTTCCCGTCGTGCTCCACGAAGGCGTCGTGCTTCTCGGCCGTGCCTTCGGTGAGGGGCTGGAACCAGTGCGTATAGTGCGTGGCGCCCAGCTCCATGGCCCAGCGTTTCATGCCTTCGGCCACGCGGTCGGCCACGTCGCGGTCGAGGGCGGCGCCGTTGTCCATGGCATCGACCAGTTGCTGGTACACCTTGGTGGGCAGATATTTGAACATTTTCTCGCGGTTGAACACATACTTTCCGAAGTATTCGCTCGGGCGTTCCTCCGGGATGTGTACTGCGGCCGGTTTGGTCTGGAACGCTTTTTCTACGACTCTGAATCTTAATGTAGTCATAATGAATCTTGGCTTGAATAGTATTTTAATGGATAATGATGAATGTCCTTTGTCTTGGTTGTCAAGGGTCACAGTGACCCTTGACTGCTACCTGTTGTAGGCCGACTCGCCGTGCTCGTAGATGTCCAGCCCTTCTTCTTCCACCCGCTTGTCTACGCGGATGCCTACCAGCTTGTCCGTGGCTTTGAAGAGGATGAAGGTCATCAGCGCGCTGAAGGCTATGGAGATGACGGTGGCCAGCAATTGCACGCCCAGCTGGTGCCAGTCGCCATAGAGGGCGCCTTGTGCGCCGCCTTCGCCCGAGATGAACTGCGTGGCAAACACACCCGTCAGCACAGAGCCTATGATGCCTCCGATGCCATGCACGCCGAAGGCGTCCAGCGTGTCGTCGTAGCCCAGCTTGGGCTTCACCACGGCCACCATGTAGAAGCATATCATGGACGAGAGCAGCCCGATGCAGACGGCGCCCAATATGTCCACCGTGCCTGCGGCGGGCGTAATGGCCACCAGTCCGGCCACGGCCCCGGTGCAGGTGCCCACGGTGGTGGGCTTCTTGTTGTGAATCCAGTCTATCGCCATCCAGGTGAGGGCGGCCACGCAGGTGGCCAAGTGGGTGACGAGGAAGGCGTTGGCGGCCAGCCCGTCGGCGCACAGCCCGCTTCCGGCGTTGAAGCCAAACCAGCCCAGCCACAGGAAGGCCGTGCCCATGAAGACGAAGGTGACGTTGTGGGGCGTCATGGGGTGGCCGGCTTTGTAGTCGCTACGCTTGCCCACCAGCAGTGCCATGACCAGGGCCGATATTCCGGCGTTGATGTGTACCACCGTGCCTCCGGCAAAGTCGATGGCTCCCATCTGTTGCAAGAAGCCTCCGCCCCACACCCAGTGGGCCATGGGCAGGTACACCAACACGCTCCACAGCACGGTGAACACCAGGAAGCCGGCAAACTTTACCCGCTCGGCGAACGCACCCAATATCAGCGCAGGAGTGATGATGGCAAACATGCATTGGAACAAGACGAACAGCAGTTCCGGAATCTGCCCTGCGGACAGTGTGTCGAGCGTAATGCCGCGCAGGAACACTTTGTCGAAGCCCCCTATGACGGCTCCCAGCGGGTTGCCGGAGTCCATGAGGCTCGTGCCAAACACGAAGCTGTAGCCGAAGGCCACCCAGATGATGCTTACGATGCCCACGATGAGCAGGCTTTGCATCACGATGCTCAACACGTTCTTCTGCCTTACCAGTCCGCCATAGAACAGGGCTATGCCGGGAATGGTCATTAGCAGTACCAGTATGGTGGCAACAATCATCCACGCCGTGTTGCCGGTATCGAGTAATAGAGTAGTAGTATCCATAGTTCTTTCTGTTTTTTTTGAGTGTCACAATCTGTTGTAATGTCGCTTATTTCTCCAGTTCGGCGTTGTAGAGCGAAATGTCGCCCCGTTCACCCGTGCGGATTCGTACGGAGTCGTCTACGGGGATGATGAAGATGCGCCCGTCGCCTATTTCGCCCGTCCGTGCGGCCTGCATGATGGCCTTCACGGTCTTGTCCACATTCTTGTCGCGCACCACAATGGAGAGCATGATGCGCTCTATGGAGCTTGTGTCGTACATCACTCCCCGGTAAATTCTTCCTTCGCGGGTCTTCCCGATGCCGCGCACGTCGTAGTACGAAAACCACTCGATGTCGGCGGCCAGCAGAGCCTCTTTCACGTCTTCGAAACGGCTCCTGCGGATGATTGCTTCAATCTTCTTCATATTCTCGTTCTTTTTTTGTTTGGTTTGAAAAGATGTGTTATCCTGAATCTTTTTGCCTTAGTTTGTATAGATAGTCATGTCTGATATCCTTGCCCGGTGGAATGCTTAAAAGCCTATTCCGAACACGAAATATGCGCCTTCGGTGGCCGGATTCCAGATGGCTTTCGCGAAGATGGGAATGGAGTAGCTGTCCGTCACCCGAAGCTCTTTGGCAGCCCCTATGCCTATGTCGGTCACCTCAAACCCACTGGCGCCCCCGTTGTAAAAGGTGTTTGCCCAAGGTGTTGCGCCTATGGAGGCCGACCACTCCAAGCCACCCAGGCTGAAGGGAGCCGTGAGGTTGAAGTAGGAAGCATAGGCACGGTCTCCGTCCTTGTTCACGCCGTCGTTTCCGGCAAAGTTGGTGTACCAGTTTGCAGAGAGAAAGCCAAAATCGTAACCCACTTGTGCCTCGAACACGTGTGCCGTATTCCCTGCACTGTAATGGAAGTAGCCCGGACCGTTGTTGAACCAATAGTCGGTGACCGATACGCTGAATCCCTTGACGGCATAGCCCAATGTCAGGTCGAACTCTTTGGTGTCTTCTTTGCTGAAGCCTGTGGAACCCCATCCGGTCAGCGTGAAGCCTTTGTACCCGATAGACAGTGTGGGCTGGATGCTGACGTTGCCCAAGTCTTGTCCGCGCCAGATGTAGCTGCTCACCACATCGGCTCCTACGTTTACCTCCACTTTGTCTTGCGCCATTGCCGGCACCGCCAATATCAGCGATGCCATTGCCAGGAGTCTTTTTGCTTTTGTTTCCATACTTCTCTTTTTACTTCTTAATGTTAAACTAACCTTTTGATGTAATATACGTGTATTTCATATCGTTCTATTGTATATCTATTGTATTAGATATCTTTTTGTCTTTATCACGATGCAAAAATAAGGCATTTTGATTTTATGGAGAAGGCGATGGACGTTTGTTCTGAAAATATTTTAATGAACTTTCTATTTGCTCTATGGTATCATTATTATTCTTTCAATTTGAAAGTAAAGTATATGCTTTTGCTTATAATGTGGCATACTGTTCTAAGGGATAGGAAAGGGAACAAACGAAAACGAGGCTGCACCGGCATGGGTGTAACCTCGTGTAGAAAATAGAGTGGGGCGGAGTGTAGTGGGTCGTGCCACGAAAGGGCTAAGCCCATTTGCAGATGCGCTCCATGGCCTCCGCACAGTCTTCGTGTGTGCCGAAGGCGGTGAGCCTGATGTAGCCTTCGCCACTGGGGCCGAAGCCTACGCCGGGTGTGGTGACGACATTGGCTTCGTAGAGCAGGCGTTCGAAGAACTTCCACGACGTCATGCCGTCGGGGGCTTTGACCCACAAGTAGGGGGCGTTGACTCCGCCGAACACTTGGAAGCCGGCTTTCTGCAGGCCGTCCAGCATCAACTTTGCATTGTCGTGATAGTAGGCGATGGTGTCTTTCACTTGCCGTTGGCCTTCGGGCGAGTAGACGGCTTCCGCTCCGCGTTGGGTGATGTAGCTGGTACCGTTGAACTTGGTGCACTGGCGGCGGTTCCAGAGCGGATTGAGGGGGATGCGTTCACCCTCCAGCGTGGCGGCTGTCACTTCTTTGGGCACCACGGTGTAGCCGCACCGTACGCCGGTGAAGCCGGCAGTCTTGCTGAAACTCCTTATTTCGATGGCCACCTTCTTGGCGCCACGTATCTCGTAGATGCTGTGCGGCACATCGTCCTCGGTGATGAAGGCTTCGTAGGCCGCGTCGAAGATGATGAGCGTGTCGTTGGCCAAGGCATAGTCCACCCACCTCTTCAGTTGGGCGTGGGTGAGGGTAGTGCCCGTGGGGTTGTTGGGATAGCACAGATAGATGAGGTCGACCCGGTGGTCGGGTATGGCCGGTACAAACCCGTTTTCGGCCGTGCAGGGCAGGTAGGTGACGTTGCTCCACTTGCCGTCTTCGCCCAATACGCCCGAGCGGCCGCACATGATGTTGCTGTCTACATAGACGGGGTAGACGGGGTCGGTAATGGCCATGCTGTTGTCCCAGCGCAGCAGTTCGCCTATGTTGCCGGTGTCGCTTTTCGCTCCGTCGCTGATGAAGACTTCGGAGGCCGACAGGCTGATGCCGTGCGGGGCGAAGTCGTGCTTGATGATGGCGTTGATGAGGAAGTCGTATCCCTGCTCGGGCCCGTACCCGTGGAAGGTGTCGGCCGAAGCCATCTCGTCTACCGCACGGTGCATCGCTTCGATGCAGGCCGGCGGCAAGGGGCGGGTGACGTCGCCTATGCCCAGGCGTATAAGCCGCGCTTCGGGGTGCGTCACCTTGAAGGCATTTACCCTCTTGGCTATGTCCGAGAAGAGGTAGTTGCCACGCAGTTTTAAGAAGTGTTCGTTTATTAGAGCCATATCGGTTATGTTTTTAGTAGTTTGTCGATTGTGATGTGCTTCCTTCGCGGGGCGGAATCGGTGCCTTTCCTATCCTGCCACTCCATTGGCAGAACCCTGTCACTCCAGTGGCAGAACCCTGTCACTCCAGTGGCAGACGTGTGTCACTCCAGTGGCAGGGTCGTGCCACTGCAGTGGCACGGTTGCCAAGGTGCTTCGGAGGCATCGCCAGCGTGCGGCATTTCGCCTGCCGGTTCCTCCACTTCGCCTTCAAAGACGAAAGCGGCAGGCCCCGTCATCAGCACATGTCCCGTCTGCGGGTCGGTAGCGATACGCAGGGTACCTCCGTCCATGGCCACGTGGGCAGGGTTTTGGCAACGCCCGGACGCCTGTGCGGCCACGTACGAGGCGCAAGCCCCGGTGCCGCAGGCCAGCGTGATGCCCGACCCGCGCTCCCACACACGCATGCGCAGGCTGTCCGCCCCCAGCGGTTGCACGAACTCTACGTTGACCCTGCCTTCGGGCATGGCTCCCTGCTCCAGCAAGGGGCCTGCGGCAGGGAGGTCAATCTTCCGGATGTCGTCTACAAAGACCACTACGTGGGGGTTGCCCATGTTGACGAACCAAGCCTCGTCGCCCAGCCTGGCAAACTTGTCGGCCAACGTCAGGGGATGGGTTACGACGGGCTTGCCCATGTCGACCGTGACGGCCTGCACCCGCCCGTCGTGCACTTCAAGGCGTAGGGTCTTGATGCCCGAAAGGGTTTCGAGGGTGATTTCCTGCTTGTCCGTCAGCCCTTTGTCGTACACATACTTGGCAATGCACCGGCTGGCGTTGCCGCACATGCGTGCCTCCGACCCGTCGGCGTTGAAAATGCGCATGGAGAAGTCGGCCACGGCGGAGCGCCCGATGAGCACCAGGCCGTCGCTTCCTATGCCGAAGTGCGGGCGGCTCCATGCCTGCGCGCAACGCGAGGGATTGTCCAGGCAGAAGCGCGTGGCATCGACGTAGATGTAGTCGTTGCCTGCGCCCTGCATTTTGGTGAAAGTAATCTTCATATATAGCAGTAAGTGGGTATCTTTTGTCCTTTGTCTTTTGATTATTGATAGGCTGCTTCGTGCACGCCGGCCACGGCCCGTCCGCTCGGCTCGTTCAGGTTGCGGAAACTTTCGTCCCACGCCAAGGCTTCTGCCGTAGAGCAGGCCACACTGGGCACGCTGGGCACACTGCGGGCAGCGCTTTCGCTGGGGAAGTATTCCTCGAAAATGCTGCGGTAGTAGTATTCTTCTTTGTTGCGTGGCGGGTTGATGGGGAAGCGCTCGTCGGCGTGTGCCATCTGCTCATCGCTTACGAGGCGTGTCGTTTCGGCCTTCAGCGTGTCTATCCAGTTGTAGCCCACGCCGTCGCTGAATTGCTCTTTCTGCCTCCATGCCACCGATGCCGGGAGCATGTCGGCAAATGCCTCGCGCACGATGCGCTTCTCGATGGTGCCTGCGGGACACATCTTTGCCTGCGGGTTAAGGCGCATGGCCACGTCCAAAAACTCCTTGTCGAGGAAGGGAACACGACCCTCCACACCCCATGCCGCAAGGGACTTGTTGGCCCGCAAGCAGTCGTACAAATACAGCTTGGACAGTTTGCGCAAAGTCTCTTCGTGGAAAGCACGTGCATTGGGTGCCTTGTGGAAATACAGGTATCCGCCAAATACCTCGTCGGCTCCCTCGCCGCTAAGCACCATCTTGATGCCCATCGACTTGATGACGCGTGCCAGCAGGTACATCGGGGTAGAGGCACGCACGGTGGTCACGTCGTAGGTTTCGATGTAGTAGATGACGTCGCGTACGGCGTCGAGTCCCTCTTGTATGGTGTAATTGATTTCGTGGTGGACGGTGCCGATAAAGTCGGCCACTTCGCGTGCCTTGGCCAGGTCGGGCGCTCCTTTCAAGCCTATGGCAAACGAGTGCAGCTGCGGCCACCAAGCTTCCGACTCATCGTCGGTTTCCACCCTCCTTGCGGCGTATTTCTTGGCAATGGCGGAAATGACTGAACTGTCCAAACCTCCCGAAAGCAGTACGCCATAAGGCACGTCGCTCATCAGTTGGCGGCGTACGGCTGCTTCCAGTGCTTCGCGCAGGTTGGCCACCGATGCCGGGGTATTTTGCACGTTCTCATACTCCATCCAATCCCGCTTGTACCAACGGGTCATCTTTCGCTCCTTGCTCCAATAATAATGCCCGGGCAGGAAGGGTTCGTATCGGTCGCAGAAGCCTTCGAGTGCTTTCAGTTCGCTGGCACAATACACGGTGCCGTCCTCATCGTAGCCGATGTAGAGGGGGATAACACCTATGGGGTCGCGTGCTATGAGGAATTCATCGCGTGCTTCATCGTACAGTGCAAAGGCGAAGATTCCGTTCAGCTCTTCCAGAAAGTGTATGCCGTGGTGCTTGTAGAGGGCAAGAATAGTTTCGCAATCGCTGCCGGTACTGAAAGGGTAATCGGCATATCGTCCGCGTATCTCCCGATGGTTGTAAATCTCTCCGTTCACGGCCAATATTTGTTTCTTGTCTGGCGAATAAAGCGGTTGTCCTCCACTCTGCGGGTCGACGATGGAAAGACGTTCATGTGCCAAGATGGCACTTCCACCACAATAGATGCCGCTCCAGTCCGGCCCCCGGTGGCGTATTTTCTTTGCCATGGAGAGTGCTTTGGCTCTCAATCCGGCGGTTTGCTGCTTGATGTTGAAAATGGCTACTATTCCACACATAATTTGGTTGACATATTAGTTGGTTGTTCGTACAGATTGTTTCAGATAAGTGTCGAGCTGTGCAGCTGCTTTCCGTCCTGAAGCGATGCATTTCACTACAAGGCTTGGGCCTGTTGCGGCATCGCCGGCTACAACGGCATTTTCGGGCAATGTGGGCAACTGCGGTTTCAAGAACCCCATGGCAAGCAGGACGAGGTCGGCTTTAATGACTTCTGTTTTACCGGTAGGTTTCATTATCGGTCGGCCGCCATCTTGGCCGGTTATCCACTCCACTTCCTCGACTTCAACGCCGCATACGTGTCCGTTTTTGCCTATGAAGCGATTGGATGCCAGGCTCCAGCGGCGTACACAACCTTCTTCATGGCTACTGCTTGTCTTCAAAACGAGGGGCCATTGCGGCCATGGAGTAGCCGGATTGTATCCTACAGGCGGCTGGGGCATGATTTCTATCTGTGTCACATCGAGTGCTCCTTGGCGGTTGGCCGTACCTATACAGTCGCTTCCTGTATCTCCTCCGCCGATGACAACCACATGTTTCCCTTTGGCCGAAATTCGTTCTTCTTTATTGAATGTCTGCCCGGCAAGTATCCGATTCTGTTGAGACAGTATTTCCATGGCAAAGTGGATACCTTGTAAGTCTCGTCCTGGGATATTGAGGTCACGTGCCTGTGGTGTACCGGTACAGATGCAGTAGGCATCATATCCGGTTGGCAGGTTGGACAGGTCTATTTCAGCCTGAGTCTGGAATGTTATGCCTTCTGCTTCCATCACTTGTATGCGCCGGTCAATAATGGGCTTGTTCAGCTTGAAGTTTGGGATGCCGAATCGCAGCAGTCCGCCAATGTATTCCTGTTTCTCGTAAACCGTTACCGCGTATCCCATATGGTTGAGCTGGTTTGCGGCTGCCAATCCGGCTGGGCCTGAACCTATGACTGCTATGTTTTTTCCATTACGCTTATACATGCGTGGTTTCACATAACCTTCACGAAAGGCGGCTTCAATGATGGCTGCTTCGTCTTCACGGATGGTGACAGGAGCATCGAAACTGAGTTTAAGCACGCAACTTTTTTCACACAAGGCAGGGCATACCCTTCCTGTGAATTCGGGGAAGTCGTTCGTTTGCGACAATATTTCGTAAGCCTCCTGCCATTTGCCTTTGTAGAGGGCGTCTTGAAATTCTGGTGGGCGGTTTCCCAACGGGCATGCCCAGTGGCAGAAAGGTACTCCACAATCCATGCAACGCGAGGCTTGAAGTTTGCGCTCGCCTGTGTTGAGTGTCTGTTCGACTTCGCTGAAATCGTTGATGCGGTCATGAATGGGCCGGTATCCGGCTTCTTGACGCGGTATGGTTAGAAATGCTTTTGGATTTCCCATGTTCGATATTTTGCTTTCAGTTAATAATCTCTTTGCACTTCGGCTATTTTTTCTTGCAGTTTACGCATCTGTTCTTCTGCAAGCACTTTCTTGTATTCTATAGGGGTTACTTGTATGAATTCGTCAATATAACGGTTCCAGTTGTCGAGCATGGTACGTGCCAATTCCGAACCGGTGTAGAGATAGTGTTGCCGGATAAGTTCGTGCAACTCTTTGCGGGATGTGGCATCTTCCAAAAGGGAGAGTTCCACCATGTCCATATTGCAGAAATAGTCGAAATCGTGTTTCTTATCCCACACGTAGGCAACTCCTCCACTCATACCTGCTGCGAAATTACGTCCGGTTTCGCCGAGTACAACAACGCGTCCGCCTGTCATATATTCGCAACAATGGTCGCCCACACCTTCCACTACAGCAATAGCACCAGAGTTGCGCACAGCAAAACGCTCGCCTGCACGGCCATTGATGTAGACCTCACCGCTGGTGGCTCCATAAAGTAGGGTGTTGCCGACAATGGTATTGTCTTCGGCGGCAAATCCGCTACGCACCGGTGGCTGTACGGATATATGTCCGCCACTCAGTCCCTTTCCCAGATAGTCGTTGGCTTCTCCTTCGAGTTTAAAGTGGATGCCATGTGCCAAGAATGCTCCGAAACTTTGTCCGGCCGAACCTTTGAATTTCACTTGAATCGTTCGGTCTGGTAAACCGTTCTGCCCATATTGTGAAGCGATGGCTCCCGAAAGCATGGCACCTACTGAGCGGTCGGTATTGGCAATGGCGTACTCTAAAGATACTTCTTTATGCTTTTCGAGTGCGTCTTTTGCTGCAGCAAGCATGTTTACGTCTAACACATGGTCTATGTCATGCTTTTGAGCGCCGATGTTATGTAGTACACAGCCATTGTTTACTTGGTGTAGTAGCCGGCTAAAGTCGAGTAATGATGCCTTAGTGCCGTAAGTAGTTTCCTTTAGTTCTATAAGGTCGGTGCGTCCTACGATATCGTCCAGCCGTTTGAAACCCATTTCAGCCAAATATTCGCGTACTTCCTGTGCAAGGAAGCGGAAATAATTTACTACATATTCGTAGTGGCCGCGGAAGTGTTCCCGTAGTTTGGGGTCTTGGGTAGCAACGCCTACCGGGCACGTATTCGTGTGGCACTTGCGCATCATTACACATCCCAGTACGATTAGGGCTGTGGTGCCGAATGCGAACTCTTCAGCTCCCAGTAGTGCCATACTTATTACATCGTGTCCGGTTTTTAGTTGCCCATCGGTTTGCAAACGTACTTGTCCTCGCAAACCGTTTAGAACCAGTGTCTGTTGAGTTTCGCTTAAGCCTATTTCGGGAGATATACCGGCATATCTCATGGAAGAAGCAGGTGAGGCACCTGTACCTCCTTCGGCTCCGGAAATGACTATCAGGTCGGCTTTGGCTTTTGCTACTCCTGCGGCAATTGTACCGACGCCGCTTTCTGCAACCAATTTTACACTGATTCGGGCATGTGGATTGACATTCTTAAGGTCGAATATCAGTTGTGCCAAGTCTTCAATGGAGTAGATGTCATGATGTGGTGGGGGCGAAATGAGCGAGATTCCCGGAATGGAATGCCGGGTACGGGCTATGATTTCATTGACTTTAAAGCCAGGAAGTTGGCCCCCTTCACCGGGTTTGGCACCTTGGGCTATCTTGATTTGGATTTCTTCTGCGTTCACAAGATATTCGGCAGTTACACCAAAACGGCCGGATGCGACTTGCTTGGTTTTGCTACATAGTGAAATGCCTTTATATGTCTCATGAAAGCGGTTGGAGTCTTCACCTCCTTCGCCTGTATTACTGCGTGTGCCAAGTTTGTTCATTGCCAATGCCAGTGCTTCATGTGCTTCTTTGCTGATGGCTCCAAACGAAATGGCTCCTGTGACGAAATGCTTTACAATTTCGTCCACCGGCTCAACTTGCTCAATGGGGATGGGATTCTTCTTAAAGCGGAAAAAGTCGCGCAGGAAAATCGGTGCTTCTTTCCTGTCCACCTTCTCTGTGAACTCTTTGAATTTAGTGTAACTGCCTAGACGGGTTGCCAGTTGCAAGGTGCTGATGGTTTCCGGATTCCAGGCATGTTGTTCTCCTTCTTTGCGGAAAGAATACTGTCCGATATTGGGTAACAATTCTTCTACTTCTTCCTTCGCAAATCCGGCGTCATGGAAAGCGATGTAATCTTTGGCTATTTCTTCCAAACGAATGCCTCCGATAGAGGATATGGGTGTGCCGAAGTAGTTTTTCAATAACTCTCCACTTACACCAATGGCTTCGAAAATCTTTGCCCCACGATACGAGCGGATGGTACTGATACCCATTTTGCTCATAATTTTGTATAGACCTTTGCAGACTGCTTTTATATAGTTTTTTTCTGCTGTTTCATAATTCAACTGTACATCTCCTTTTTGGGTCAAATTATCCAAAATGGCAAATGCCATGTAGGGATTGATGGCACTTGCTCCATAGCCCAATAGTAAAGCTGCGTGCATCACTTCGCGGATTTCTCCACTTTCTACCACTAAAGCTGTTTGTACACGCTTTTGCACACTGATTAAGTGATGATGTACGGCACTGACGGCCAGTAAAGAGGGGATGGCTGCGTGGTCGGCATCAATATCTCGGTCTGATAGTATAATATAATTTACTCCTTCTGTTACTGATGCTTCTGCTTGTTTGCATAAGGATGTTAGAGCTTCCTGCAGCCCGGCTTTCCCTTCGCTTACTTTGAATAATGTAGGAAGTTTTACCGTTTTGAAACCTTTGTAACGGATGTTGCACAGAATATCCAATTGTGTATTGGTTAGTATAGGGTGGGGAAGTCTGACCATCTTACAATGGCTTTCGTCAGGTAACAATATGTTGTTTCCTACCGCACCAATATACTCTGTCAATGACATGACCAACTCTTCACGGATAGGATCGATGGGAGGATTGGTCACTTGAGCAAATTGTTGACGGAAATAGTTGTATAGCAATTGAGGCTTGTCTGATAATACGGCAAGTGGTGTATCATTGCCCATAGAGGCAGTAGGTTCTGCCCCCATAGTACACATGGGGACAATGGTTCGTTCTATATCTTCACGGGTATATCCGAAAATTCTTAGTTTTCGGTTGTACTCTTGAACCGAATTTTGGACTTTCCGTCCGCTTTTTAAGGCGTCCAGTTCAATGCGGTTAGCAGAAAGCCATTGCCGATAAGGCTTAGCAGTAGCAAGTTGCTCTTTCAGTTCACCATCATAGTAGATACATCCCGCTTGGGTATCTATCATTAATATTTTTCCGGGTTGCAAACGGCCTTTCTCTTTGATGCTTTCGGGTTCAAAATTGATTACTCCCGCCTCACTGGCTACTACCATCATATCGTTTTTCGTAATCAGATATCGTGCAGGACGCAGTCCGTTACGGTCAAGCATACCTCCTGCGTATCTTCCATCGCTGAATAATAAAGCGGCAGGTCCATCCCAAGGTTCCATTAGGATGGAGTGGTATTCATAAAATGCTTTTAAGTCTTCACTTATGGGATTCTTGTCGTTAAACGATTCGGGAATCAGCATGGACATGGCGTGAGGCAAACTTAACCCCGACATTACGAAGAATTCCAGTACATTATCTAATGATGCACTGTCACTCATGTTCGGTTGCAAGATGGGGCAAATGTTTTTCACATCGCCAAGTTGTGGGGTTGATAGTACGCTTTCCCGAGCTTCCATCCAGCCTCTATTTCCTCGGATGGTATTAATTTCACCGTTGTGTGCCAGGAGTCGGAAAGGTTGGGCAAGGCTCCAGGTAGGAAATGTATTCGTGCTAAAACGTGAATGCACAATGGCAAGTCCGCTGGTAAAATAAGGCTGGGTTAAGTCGTTGAAATATTCACGAACTTGTACCGAAGATAGCATACCTTTATATATAATGTTTTTGCTTGACAATGACACTATATAAAAATCCTTATGCATTACCCGTTTTTCAATCTTCTTGCGGATAATATAGAGAGTACGTTCCAAATTTTCTACATCGGTTGATGCATTGCCTACTATAAATACCTGCTTAATATCCGGTTCCGTTTCCAAGGCGCTTTTGCCTAAGATGGAAGAATTGATCGGTACAGAGCGTAAATGCATTAATGAGAGTCCTTCACGCTCTATTTCTTCAATCATAATGCTAAGTATACTTGCTTGCTCATTTTTGTCTTTAGGTAAAAAAATGAGCCCTGTACCATATTTCCCTTTCTCAGGTACTGGAATGCCTTGTAGTAAAATGAATTCGTGTGGAATCTGCACCATGATGCCTGCGCCATCGCCGGTTTTGTTATCTGCTCCTTCTGCTCCACGGTGCTTCATGTTTTCCAAAACCTTCAAGGCAGCATCCACTAGTTCATGTGATTTGTTCCCGTGAATGTTGACAATCATACCTACGCCACAAGCGTCATGCTCGTTGGTTGGTTGGTAAAGGCTATATCTGCAAGAATCAGTTTGTGTTCCCATAAATATGTCAAAAGTAATATGCTTATTAATATTCTTCTTTCTTTTTATCTCTATATAATGTTATATAATGCTCAATTTGATTGCAAAAATATTGTTTTGCTTTCAAATTACCAAATATAGCCTGTGTGTTTGCAAGAAAAATAGTATGTGGTATGCTTTATATTGTAAATTGTATAAATAGTTATTTAAAATATTGCATTTTACAACAAAATTAGATGAATAGCTTATATTTTATTATAGTTGCCGCGTTAACTAAATATGCTAATGTGTTAATGGGGCACTTCGATATGAGATAAAGATAAGTTGTACTTGACGAAAGCCTTTATGTCATCTTTCATGGATTGCTAAGTTTTTCTCAGAACTCTGTAATCGTGTTGCTCATATTCTTTTCGGGGAAACGGGAATAACGGGCGCGGAACGATAGCAAAGCTGTCGCTTCTCTATCTGACTGCAGGAATATGCATTGTACAAATGATGGGATGGTAGGAGTTTGTGATAAAAAAGAGGGCATGTCTATTTCGACACACCCTCTTCTCTTCTTTTTTAAGAGCGGCAAACGAGACTCGAACTCGCGACCCCGACCTTGGCAAGGTCGTGCTCTACCAACTGAGCTATTGCCGCATTAAGTGGTGAAGAGAAGGAGACTCGAACTCCCACGACATAATTGTCACTACCCCCTCAAAGTAGCGCGTCTACCAATTCCGCCATCTCTCCATTCTTCACATTGTCAAAGAATACATTGCTTCAACCTTTTGTGCCCAGAACAGGACTCGAACCTGCATGCCTCTCGACACACGCACCTGAAACGTGCGCGTCTACCAATTCCGCCACCTGGGCGCATGGTTTAAGCAACTTTATTGCTTGTGAGCGGAAAACGAGACTCGAACTCGCGACCCCAACCTTGGCAAGGTTGTGCTCTACCAACTGAGCTATTTCCGCTTTTGCGGTTGCAAAGGTAGGCATTTTCTGTAAACTTGCAAACATTTGCAATGATTTTTTCTTATTCTTCTATCGGGATGTTGTAGTGATAGGGTGAAATACTGTTGATTGTCAACTCATTCGGTCACGATAATCTTCATAAACGAATTGTCGAAATATTTGGGCCTTTCCTTCTTGAGTCCACATGCCGATGGCTGGATGATGGATGCCGTTGAACATGTTGGTTTTTACCATAGTATAATGTATCATGTCTTCAAAGATGACCCGTTCACCCGGTTGAAGTTCATGATCAAAGCTCCACACGCCCATATAGTCTCCGCTTAGGCATGAATTACCTCCCAATCTATAAACATGTGCACTTCCATCATCTCCCATTTTCGCTCCACGTACGGCAGGTTGATAAGGCATTTCCAGGCAATCGGGCATGTGGCAGGTAAAACTAACGTTCAAGATGGCAGTGCGGATGCCATGGTTTTCTACGATATCTACTACTTCCGAACTTAAGACTCCTGTTTGCCATGTGAAAGCTGAGCCTGGCTCCAAAATGACGTGCAGGTGCGGGTAGCGTGCCTTGAGGTTGCGAAGTAAGCAGATGAGATGTTCTACATCATAATCTTTGCGAGTTACCAGGTGTCCGCCTCCCAAGTTAAGCCATTTTATTTTGGGAAACCAAGCGGAGAACTTTGCTTCGATATGTGCCAGTGTGCGTTCCAATTCGTAGGAAGAAGATTCACAATGACAATGGCAATGAAAGCCTTCGACTCCTCGAGGGAGTGTGGCTGGCAATTGTTCGGCCATAATGCCGAATCGTGTGCCGGGAGCGCAGGGGTTGTACAATTCAGTTTCGACCTCCGAATATTCGGGATTAATGCGCAGGCCACACGATATTTTTTCCACTCCGGCCTGCACCATTGGATAAAAGCGATGGAATTGGTTGAGTGAATTGAATGTAATATGGCTGCTGCATCGCATGATTTCCGGAAAGTCGGTTTCGGTATAAGCTGGCGAATAAGTATGGGCTTTGCTTCCAAATTCTTCTAATGCCAAACGGACTTCATAAACGGAACTGGCCGTGGAGTGCGCGATATACTCTCGGAAAATGGGAAATGAACGCCACATGGCAAATGACTTGAATGCCAATATTATCTCTACTCCGGCACGTTGTGCTATGCTTTTTATCAGCGAAAGGTTTTTCCGCAACAGTTCTTCTTCCATGATATAGCATGGGGAAGGGAATTGGTTGAAGTCTATCATTGTGTATGTCGGGTTATGATTATGTTTTTATACTATTATTTTAAAACGGGCAAAGCGGAGAAGGAGTTGCTTTTCGCCCGCATTGCGGAAGCGTATGGTGGCTTTGGCATTTTCTCCCTCGCCTTCCGTGCGCAGCACTTCTCCTATGCCAAAGCGCTCGTGTTCTATCAGTTGTCCGGCATGCAGCTTGTTTCCGGACGCCGAGGCTTCCTGCCCAGATGCAGGAGGAGTGTTTTGCGGGGTTTGGTTTATGCGCCGTAGAGAGCGTTGAGTGCTGGCCGGGGATAGCTGCGCAGGCCGCACGAAGCTGCGGAAGTTTTGCGCAGCTTCGTCTATTTTATGATGGGTCAAGATGTCTTGGGGCAATTGCAGGAAACGTGTGTCAATGTCTTGCAAGAAACGGCTGGGCCGACAAAACTCCATTTTCCCATAGCGGAAGCGAGTTTTGGCATACGACAGGTAGCAATGTTCTTCGGCTCTCGTAATGGCTACATAAAACAAGCGCCGTTCTTCTTCCAACGCCCGGGGAGAGTTGCCCGACATTTCGCTGGGGAACAGGCCTTCTTCCATCCCTACGACAAATACATTCTTGAATTCCAATCCTTTGGCAGAGTGTACGGTCATCAGTGTGGCTTTGTCGCTGTCCGAATCTTGGTCCGAATCTTGGTCGGTCAGCAAGGATACTTCGGCCAAGAAGTCGTTCAGCCTGATGCGGTCGTCTCCTTCCTCAAGGCGTTGGGAGCAGAAGTCGCTCATCCCGTTCAGCAATTCGTCTATATTTTCTTTTCGGCTGAGGTTTTCGGGGGAATTGTCTTGCGTAATGTCCTGTGCAATGCCCGATGCCTGTATGATTTCCATGCCAGCCTCATAGGCGTTCTTCTGCAAGATGTTTTCCTGAAAGCCTGCAATCAGTTCTTTAAAACTTTGCAGTTTGCCGGTGGTGCCTCTGTTTAGCTCCAATCCGTATGACAAGGGCTCGCACAACACCGCCCACAGGCTGGTGCCGTGCTCGTTGGCTGCCTTGGCCATTTTGCCGAGGGTGGTGCCTCCGATGCCTCGGGCCGGATAATTGATGATGCGCTTGAAGGCTTCTTCGTCGTTAGGGTTGATCGAGAGGCGGAAGTAGGCAATGACGTCTTTTACTTCTTTGCGTTGGTAAAAGGACGTGCCTCCGTAGATGTGGTAGGGAATGCCGCGCTTGCGCATGGCTTCTTCAAAAATGCGGCTTTGCGCATTGGTGCGGTATAGTATGGCAAAGTCTGCCCAAGCATAATGGTCGCGCCGTTTCAGTTCGCTTATCTTGTTGGCCACGATGTCTCCTTCTTCTACATCGCTATATGCGTGGAAAACGCCGATGGGGTCTCCTTTTTCTTTTTCAGAAAATACTTCTTTGCGTATTTGCCATTGGTTTTTTTCTATCAGGCTGTTGGCGGCCGATACGATAGTCTGTGTGGAGCGGTAGTTTTGCTCCAGCTTGAAGACTTTTGTTTCGGGATATACTTTGGTGAAGTAGAGGATGTTGTCGATGTCGGCTCCGCGGAAGGAGTAAATGCTTTGCGCGTCATCGCCTACAACGCACACGTTCCGCTGGCTTTGCGACAGCTGGAGCACAATGCTGTGTTGGGCGAAGTTGGTGTCCTGGTACTCGTCGACCAGTATGTACTTGAATTGCTCTTGGTAGCGGGCAAGTACTTCGGAATGGTCGCGGAAAAGGATGTAGGTGTAAATCAGCAGGTCGTCGAAGTCCATGGCATCCGCCTGGCGGCACCTGTTCCAATATCGGTGGTAGATGTCGCGTATGGCAGGCATCTTCATGGCGCAATCGCCTTCGTGGTCCTCCCGGTTGGCTGCATATCCGGCTGGATCTACCAGATGGTTTTTGGCGTTGGAGATGCGTCCTTGTACCACACCGGGCTTATAGACTTTCTCGTCCAGCCCCATTTCTTTGATGATGCTTCTTAACAGACTTTTACTGTCGGCCGCATCGTAAATGGTGAATTGCGAAGAAAAGCCCAGCCGGCTTGCCTCGGCATGGAGTATGCGCAGGAAGATGGAGTGGAAAGTGCCCATCCACAGGCGGCGCGCCAGGTCTTCGCCCACCTGCAGGGCGATGCGCTCTTTCATTTCGCGGGCTGCTTTATTGGTGAAAGTCAACGCCAGGATGTTCCAAGGCCGGAAGCCGTTTTCCAACAGCCAGGCAATCTTATAGGTCAACACACGGGTTTTGCCCGAGCCGGCACCGGCAATCACCAGCGAAGGCCCGTTGTTGTAAAGCACGGCGGCACGTTGCCCTTCATTCAGTTCATTGAGGTAATCGGACATATCGTTTCTCTATCTGCATGTAAACGTCTGCAAAGATAATGCTCTGCCGACGAAATACGGCACGGCAGGGGGATAAATATTAGCATAGCGGAAATATCGCGGCACATGCGGGCGGGGCGGGTGCCATAAGGATGCCAGCATGGGGCGGGCTCCTTGCCATGGCCTTTCCTCTGCCATGTCCGTGCCGAGGGGGATTTATGAAATAGCATCAAGTAACATGATTCCAGGAATCAAGTAACTTGATGGTAGGAATCAAGTAACATGATTCCATACCATTCCACCGAGAAGGATGCGTCATGTCCGGCACTTGGCACTGGCTTCTTACTGGCATGCCCAATGGATGTGGCTTCCCCGGGCAGGCTTTCCCCGGCAGGTGAGGCGTGAATATTATATAAAATAATGGTAGTAAGACTGCGTTTGTGTAGCGTTTTTCGTAATATTGCAGCATTTTAATAATGGTATAATGATAATAATGTTATGAGGAAATTGACACGTACCTTGCTGATGCTTGGTTGCTTCAGCTTATGCATAGGAACTTGCGCAAGCGTCTGCGCGCAAGATAACCAGCCCAATAAAGATGCCAGATACTTGACGGGCGCCATACCCGAACAGGATGGAAAGGTAGTGTTTACCAAGGAATACAGCATCCCCGGCATGCCGCAGCAGGAGATATACGAACGTGTGCTCGGCTGGATGGAAGCCAGGCTGAAAAAGAATGAGAACGATAGCCGCGTGGTGTATACCAACCCCGAAAAAGGACAGATTGTGGGGATGGGGGACGAATGGATAATATTCAGTTCGACAGCCCTTTCACTCGACCGTACCCGCATACTTTATCAACTCACCGCTACCTGCCTGCCCGAACAATGCCGGCTCGAAATCAGTAAAGTGCGCTTTATTTACCGCGAAGGAGAAGAACGTTATACGGCCGAAGAATGGATTACCGACAAATATGCCTTGAACAAGTCGAAAACAAAACTCGTACGCGGTCTGGCCAAGTGGCGTAGGAAGACGGTAGACTTTGTAGACAATCTCGGCGTGGAATTGGCCGAAGCACTTAGCGCATCGGCCTCGGACGACGCTGGGAAAGAAGACACCCGCCTGGCCGATAATCAGGCGGCCGGTGCACCTGCCGGTGGCAATGCCCCTGTGGTGATTGTGCCTAAAAAACAAGTGATAGCCACTGCCCCGCAAACTCCTGTAGCCAGCAAGGTGGAGGAGGGTACGGACTATCGGGCAATAGCTCCCTCCGAGCTTCCTGCCGATGCTATCCAGACAGGGATGGGTAAGCTGGTTATTGTAATCGGCACCGACCCCTTCAACATGACCATGATGACAGCCAATGCCGGAGGGTCGGTAGGGAAGATGGATGGCAAGCCCGTAGTGTTCAGTATCCTGTCGCCCGATCAGCCTTACCAGCAGCTGGAGCAGGCCGAAACCTATACGGTGCGTTTCTATCCCAACGGGCAAAACGAACCCAGCATCATCTTGGAGTGCAAGAAGATGCCCTCTCCGGCTTCTGTAGAAGGAATGCCCCGTACATTTGTAGGCGAGATTGTTAAGGCTACCATTAAATAAAAACGGATAAATGATGGATATAGAAGATGTTATCATAAAAGGAGTCATTTTTAGAAAAGAAAAAGAAAAGCCCGGCAATGAGCATAAAATAAAGACCAAGGCTAAAAAGAAAACCTACATTACCGGTCAGCATGGCTCGGGGGCTGCCAAGATGAAGGCCGAAATACGAAGAAAACGTGCTAACCGTCATAAAAAATAAGGCCTCATTTAAGTTTTCTTTTGATAATTCCGGATAAATAGCTTAACGGCAGATGCAGTATTTCCGCATCTGCCGTATTTTAATGATAAACACGTGTCAGAAAGAAGAATGGAAGAACAGGAACTCGCAGAAGGTTGTAGGCAAGGCAACAGGTTTGCTTACAAAGAACTGTACGAGCGTTACGCAGGGCGTATGCTTGGCGTATGTCTTCGCTATGCAGGCAACAGGGAAACAGCCGAAGACCTGATGCATGATGGTTTCCTGAAAATCTTTGCTTCTTTCGATAAGTTTTCGTGGCGTGGCGAGGGGTCTTTGCGTGCTTGGATGGAGCGCATTATGGTCAATATTGTATTGCAATATTTTAGGAAAAATGATGTGATGAACTATGCCGATACTTTGGATCATACACCTCAAGCATACGAAGAACCTGATGCTTCCGACATCGACCTGATTCCGCAGGAAGTATTGATGAAGTATATAGGTGAGTTGCCTACAGGATATCGCACAGTGTTCAACCTGTATGTCATTGAAGGCAAATCCCATAAAGAAATAGCCGATTTATTGGGTATTAACGAAAAATCATCAGCATCTCAGTTGGCACGTGCCAAGGCAACGCTTGCTACGAAGGTGCGGGAGTGGATAAGGAAAAACGCTTAAATTTGTGGTGTGGATATGAAAGAAGAACCCTGGTTACAAAAAATACAAGAACGACTCAAGGATTATTCGGAGCCAATTCCGGCTTCCGGATGGCAACGTTTGGAGAAAGACCTTCCTTTACAACTGCATGTCGGGAGGAAAAAGCAACGTATCTTTGCCCTGCGACGCTACTATGCTGTAGCTGGAATTGCAGCAGTACTATTGGTGGCTATATCATCGGTAAGTATATGGCTGATGCATACTCCTGCAGTGGAAGAGTGGCAACAGGCTGCTCCACCAGCTACACTTGTTGCCACGCCTGACAAGCTGCCGTTATCTCCACTTCCTGCCCATAAAGGCGTAGAGATGCCTACTTCTGGTTTGCAAGCAATGGCATCGACCGCCGAAGAACCACATTCATCTGCATTGCTTCATGCAGTTGATAAAGTGGAAAATTTTGAAGATGTAGATTCCACAATGGAAGCTGCTGTGATTCAAAACAAAGAAATGGACCTGCAGGAAGAAGAGCAAGCAGAAAGCGGGGATCGTACTCCTAAAACTACCCCCCGTTACCAGTCATTGCCATCCTCTACAACAGAACTGCTTGCAATGGCTGATGATACACCTAAACGTCGGGGATGGTCGGTGGCTTTATCCGTAGGCAATGTAGGCGGGGTAGGGAATATGATGAATGATGGAGGCAGTACTCCTTTCCGCCAATCATCTCCCAATGCATATATGGGCATCAATCTTTGCACAGCCGATGCAATAGTTACCATTCTTGAGGAACGTGATTTCTTGTATAAAGAAGGCATGCCTTATCTGTTGGATAGCAGGCAGGAAGCTCATGTGGATCATCGCCAACCAGTAAGTTTTGGTGTAACCTTTCGCAAGAATCTCCCTAAAGGATTTTCGGTAGAAACAGGGTTGGTCTATACACTGCTGGCTTCTGAAATCACTTTTGAAGGTAATGTCCGGAAGCTTGACCAAAAACTTCATTACTTAGGCATCCCATTGCGTGCCAATTGGAATTTTTGGGATTCTAAGTCATTTACATTATACATGTCTGGTGGCGGAATGATAGAGAAGTGTCTTTATGGTAAAATTGGCAGTGAAAAGGCAACAGTGCGTCCGTTGCAATTTTCTGCTTTAGCATCTGTGGGTGCGCAATACAATTTTAACCGTCGGGTAGGTATTTATGTGGAACCAGGATTTGCTTATTATTTCGATGATGGGTCTGATATTGAAACTATCAGGAAAGATAATCCTGCCAACTTTACATTGCAAGCAGGCATTCGATTGACATATTAGGACTGGTTTTTACAGAAAAGTAGGCGTGGAAAATACACTTTTTTCAAGAAAGTATTTGTATATATAAGGAAATATTGTACCTTTGCACCGCTTTTTCAATGGAATGGAACTAATGTTCTTTTGCTGAAGAAAATAAAAAGGAGAGGTGCTCGAGTGGTTGAAGAGGCACGCCTGGAAAGCGTGTATACCCCTAAAGGGTATCACGAGTTCGAATCTCGTTCTCTCCGCAAGAGAATAATTGAGCCCTTGAGTTTTCTGCTCAAGGGCTTTTAATTTGTAGTCATTTATGTGGATGATCAGCCTCGAAACGTGCCATGCGTTCTTCAAGTTGGGCATATTGATGGTCTTGAATAAACGAGGTGCAGGCTCGTAGTCCTTGACGGGTGCTTCCTGTAGTGTTCAGCGAAATTGCGCTTACTCCATAATACATCAGCTCTTTGGCCAAATCGCCGCTACTCATACCTGGATATCCAATGGTAAAATAAAAACCATCGGCTACTGGCTCGTCCAAATCTTTGTCGTATGTCAGGTAAAATCCGTGCCGCAGAAAGATGTCCTTAAGCCGACGGGCACGTTCTCCATACACTTTTATATCATCTAAGAAATGATAGGTTCCGTCACTTGCTGCTTTTAGCATAGCTGCCAATGCATATTGTGCCGAATGGGAAGTACCCGAAGACAAGGCATACAATACCCGGTGGATAAAAGCTGTGCCAAAAGTTACGTTTCCATACCGATGGGTAAGTCCAGGATAAGTGCGATGATATAATTGGTCTGAAATACAACTTACTCCTATACGTTGGCCGGCATAACTAAAAGCTTTCGAACCGGATATAAGTAAGACATAATGTTTTGCATAGTGAGCTACACTTGGCTGGAAAGGCGGTGTAAAAGGTAGGCCGAGGTTTTTACGAAAATCCATAGCGAAATAAGCTAAATCTTCCAACACTATGGTATCATATTGAGTGGCAAGTTCGCCAATGATTCGTAATTCTTCATCTTTCAGACACATCCAGCTTGGATTATTGGGATTCGAATAGATAATGGCAGCGATATTTCCATTTTTCAAGTAACTTTCTAACTTTTCTTTTAAACGTACTGTACCACGGTAGTTGTACACATCAAATGTAGCATATTTGTATCCCATAACTACTAATTGTTGTTTTTGCACAGGAAATCCAGGATCGATAAAAAGTATGGTATCCTTGTGCTCATTACATTGACAACAGGTGAGAAAAGATGCAAAAGTACCTTGCATAGAACCTGTTACTGGTACGCATCCCTCGGGTGAAATGTTAACATTGATAAATGCTTTGATAAAGCGAGATGCTTCTTGCTTTAATTCTGATAATCCATTAATGTCGGGATATAGGTTTGCTATTCCATGCTTTAAAGCCTCAATTTCAGCTGCTACTCCAATGGTAGAAGGTGGTAATCCTGGAACTCCCATCTCCATTTTTATGAATTCTACGCCTGATTCGGCTTCAGCCCTAGCTGCAATAGCTTTTACTTCACGGATAGTAGCCTGTGAAAAGTCTGCTATATTAAATTCTTTAATTGTACGGTCTATCAAGTCCCGTTCGATAGGTGTATTTTCCATTTTAATGTTATTTTGGCGGCACAAAAATACCTATTAATCTGTTATAATCAAGTTCGTGGCAAAAAAAGATGTTTTTTTCGTTTTTCTTATTGCAAAACTAATAAAAAGCATTACCTTTGCACCCGCAATTGAGAGAGATTGTGTTTTATAGATCTTTACTTCCTGGTGCGTTAGTTCAGCTGGTTAGAATACATGCCTGTCACGCATGGGGTCACGGGTTCGAGTCCCGTACGCACCGCAATAAACATTGGGAATCAATGTTTTACAAATCAAACACCCGATTTTACACCCAAAAATGTAAAGTCGGGTGTTTTTGTATTATTTAGGAAAAATGCCGACAACGGTACAGAGTTAATGCTAAGTAGAGGTGCTTAGGAAAAAGATTTTATTACTTTTGTCGAATCTTTAGATATTATTTTATGAAGCAGTTGTGGCAATACATCAAGAATCCTCAGGAGAATTGTCCTTATGATTTCAGTCTAAGGACGATGCTCTTGTCGGTAATGCTGTGTCTATTAGTACCACTATTCTTTAAAGTTCTGACTG
>CALUIF010000080.1 GCA_944320635.1 uncultured Bacteroides sp.
AGGGCGGCAACTCAGGTATCCTCTACCTGGCACAGGAAGTCATGTCCAAAGGTGCCGACGGCAAGGAAGTGCTCGAGCCCATCTACATCTCGGCACCCGAATACCAGCTGCTGGACAACGAGAACCACCCCGACGCCAAGCTGGGCAAGGACAACAACCGCCAGTCGGCCTCGCTGTACGACATGATTCCCGCCAAACCGCAGAACGCTAAACCCTTCGGCGAGTGGAACAAGGCCAAAATCATGGTGTACAAAGGCACCGTGGTACACGGACAGAACGACCAGAACGTGCTGGAATACCACCTCTGGACCAAGCAATGGACCGACATGCTCCAGGCCAGCAAGTTCAGCGAAACCGCATGGCCCCTCGCCTTCGAACTGCTCAACAACTGCGGAGGACCCAACCATGAAGGCTACATCGGCCTGCAGGACCATGGCGACGACATCTGGTTCCGCAACATCCGCGTGAAGGTGCTCGACTAAAGCCAAAGTCCCATGCCATTCCAACGGCGTGGCTGAACCTGTAAAGCGCAGATTATTGCAAAGGGATAAAAAACCTTGCAGTAATCTGCGTTTTTTTGCTGTAAAAGTGTACTTTTGCCGGACAAACCACACCCTCCTTTTTTATAATATGGCTACACACAACGCATTGGGAAAGGCCGGCGAAGATGCCGCAGCCGCCCACCTCATAGCACAAGGCTACACCATTCTGCACCGCAACTGGCACAAGAACCACCTGGAACTGGACATTGTAGCCACCAAGAACGGCGAGCTGGTCGTTGTGGAGGTAAAGACCCGTGCCGCCAACACCTGCATCAATCCACAAGACGCAGTCAACTGGAAGAAGGTGCGCCACATCGTCGTGGCAGCCGATGCCTATATCAAGCACTTCGACATAGACATGCCTGTACGCTTCGACATCGTGACCGCCATTGGCAGTGAAGGCAACTTCCGGATAGAACACATCGAAAACGCCTTCTATCCACCCATGTTTTAAAAACCGATGCACGAGACTCCCGCCAATCAAGAGAACTTATAACGATAATACACACATCATGGACATTGAATCTGCCCGCGAATATTGCCTCACGAAAAAGGCCGCTGCCGAAGGCTTCCCCTTTGGCGAAG
This sequence comes from uncultured Bacteroides sp., assembly GCA_944320635.1. Classification (GTDB taxonomy): domain Bacteria; phylum Bacteroidota; class Bacteroidia; order Bacteroidales; family Bacteroidaceae; genus Bacteroides. Next base: position 1,128 of record CALUIF010000080.1, read on the forward strand.
ACTTCTGGGTGGTGAAAGTGATGGGCAAAATGTTTGCCTGCATAAACCTAGAGACACCCGACCGCATTACCCTGAAGTGCGATGCCGACTATGCCTTGGAGCTGCGCGACCACTACAATGCCGTGGAGCCGGCCTGGCACTTCAACAAGAAGTATTGGAACCAAGTGTTTTTCGACCGCGATGCCGACGAACGACTTATCCGCCACCTCATAGACCACTCTTACGAAGAAGTCATCAAGAAATTCACCCGAAAACTACGCAATGAATATGATGCCCTGCCCTGAGCACTTTACCTTCCCGCTGATAGCGTTGGACGAAACCGACTCGACCAGCAACCACCTTGCCCGCCTCTGCAAAGAACAAGAGGTGGCAGAGTACACCACCGTCACCGCCGAATTTCAAAGCGCAGGCAAAGGCCAGCGCGGCAACCACTGGGAATCGGCTCCCGGCAAGAATCTGCTGTTCAGCTTCCTACTCCGCCCCATATTCCTGGAAGCGCGGCGGCAGTTCGTCTTGTCGCAAATCGTGGCCCTGGCTGTCAAAGAAGAACTGGATATCTATACCGACCACATCCGCATCAAATGGCCCAACGACATCTACTGGCAGGACAGAAAGATATGCGGCATGCTGCTGGAAAATGACCTCAACGGCAGCAAGATAAGCCACTGCATAGCCGGCATAGGCATCAACATCAACCAAGACGCCTTCCACAGCGATGCCCCCAACCCTGTGTCACTGCGGCAGATTACCGAACAAGAACATCCGCTCCCGCCTATCCTTACGGGCATCTTGCAGCGGGTACATGCCCGCTACGAGCTATTGCGTGCCGAGCCTGCGGGCAAATATCCCGCAGAGATTGCTGCCCGCTACGCCGCCGCCCTCTACCGCAACACGGGCTACCACCCCTATCGCGATGCCGACGGAGAATTCCTTGCCCGCCTGGCCGACGTGGAGCCCGACGGTCGCTTCGTGCTGGAAGATGAAACGGGGCGCATCCGCAAATACCTGTTCAAGGAAGTGCAGTACGTGTTATGACCTCCATCGACCGCCAAATACTCCGCATTGCCCTGCCCTCCATCGTGAGCAACATCACCGTGCCCCTGCTGGGGCTGGTAGATGTGGCCATCGTGGGGCATCTGGGCTCGGCTGCCTACATCGGCGCCATTGCCGTGGGCGGACTGATGTTCAACATCATCTACTGGCTGTTTGCCTTCCTGCGTATGGGCACCAGCGGCATGACCTCGCAGGCTTACGGCCGGCACGACTTTGCTGAAACCTTGCGCATGCTGGCACGCGCCGTGGGGCTGGGCGTACTGGTAGCCCTCGTGCTCATAGCCCTGCAGACGCCGATAGTGCGCGGCGCCTTGCTCCTTATCCGCCCCACCGATGAGGTGAGCCGGCTGGCCGAGACGTACTTCCGCATCTGCATCTGGGGCGCGCCGGCCATGCTGGGACTGTACGGGCTGACGGGCTGGTACATCGGCATGCAAAACTCGCGCATCCCCATGCTGGTAGCCATTGTGCAGAACGTGGTGAACATTGCCGCCAGCCTGTCGTTCGTTTATCTTGGCGGCATGAAGGTAGAGGGTGTGGCGCTGGGCACACTCGTGGCGCAATGGGCAGGCTTCCTCATGGGCTTGGCGCTATGGATGCGCTACTACGGCCGGTTGCGCCGGTACCGCCTGCGGGGGGTGTGGAGGCGCGAGGCCATGGCGCACTTCTTCGGCGTGAACCGCGACATCTTCCTGCGCACACTCTGCCTGGTGGCGGTGACAATGTTCTTCACCTCGGCCGGAGCAGCGCAAGGCGATGTGGTGCTGGCCGTCAACACGCTGCTGATGCAACTCTTTACGCTCTACTCGTACATCATGGACGGCTTTGCCTACGCGGGCGAAGCCTTGGGCGGGCGGCACATCGGCGCCCGAAACCTCTCGGCTTTCCGCCTCACCGTGCATCGCCTCTTCCTGTGGGGGGCAGGCATGGCTACGGCCTTCACCCTGCTCTACGCCTTGGGCGGAGAGGCCTTTCTGGGTTTGCTCACCGATGAGCGCGACGTGATAGCCGCCTCGGCCGACTACTTCCTTTGGGCACTGGCTATCCCCGCAGCAGGAGTGGCCGCCTTTGTGTGGGACGGCATCTTCATCGGTGCCACCGCCACGCGGGGCATGCTCGCGTCCATGGCCGTAGCCTCCCTCTGCTTCTTCGCCCTCTACTTCGGGCTGCGCGGCGCCCTTGGCAACCACGCGCTGTGGCTGGCCTTCATCGTCTACTTGGGTGTGCGGGGCGTGGTGCTGACCTGCCTGAACCGGAGCATGGAAAAAAGGGCCTTCGGATAGCGTAGTATCACCAGTTTGTTAGCGTAGTATCACCAGCACGATAGCGTAGTATCACCAGCACGATAGCGTAGTATCGCTATCACGTTGGCGATACTACGCTATCAAGCCACACGCCACGCGCCATAAAAACAGCGACTTACCCTTTGATTTTTAGCAATTATTTCCTAACTTTCTAGCGTAAAACTTTAAAACCACCGACATTATGAAAACAACACTGCTCCCCCTTGCCTTCGGCCTCGCCCTGGTGTTGGGCGCATGCGGCGGCTCCTCCCCCTCCGGCGGAAAGACGCTGGCCGACTGCCCGGAAGTGCTTACCGTGGAAAACACCTCCTCCGGCCCCGTCGACGTGTTGCACATCGACAGGGTAAAAGATACCCTTGACGTGCCCCTGAGCCGGTTGCTCGACGACTTCCGCCTGGTAAAGCTGGACAACCGGGACGAGGCACTGACCAAAGGTTATCCGCTGATGGCATTCGGCGGCTACTTCATCATTGGAGGAGGCATGAACGAACCTTGCCGACTGTTTGACAAAGACGGCCGCTACCTCTGCACCATCGGAAACACCGGACAAGGCCCCGGAGAATACACCTTTATCTATGACGCCCAGCTTGACGAAGATAACCAACGGATCTACCTTATGCCATGGAATACAAAGAATCTGCTGGTCTACAACATGCAAGGAGAGTACCAACGCCCCATTCCCCTGCCCACCCTGGTGCCCAAAGGGGTATTCACGGTCGACACCCGCCAGCAGACGGTCACCGTAGGCATGCTTCCCTTCAACAACATCGAAGGCGCATCGGTGGTGTGGCAGCAAGACTTCGAGGGCAACGTGCTGCATCGCGTGGATGCCGCCCCTTACTCCGTCATGCCGGACTTCAGTAACGAGATAGCCAACACGGACAACGTGCCGGGCGTATTCGACTTCACCATCCAATATTGGGAAGTCAAAGAAGACACCTTGTTTCACTACCAGCCCGAACAGAAACGTTTCACTCCCATGCTCACCCTGCAAAAGCCTGGCGAGAATATGATACACAGCTACCTGGAACTGCCTGACCACTACCTGATGGACGTCATCCTGCAACTGCAGCAACGGGAAACAGACCACTCCATACAAACCTTCCCATCCCGCCGCGTCTGCGTCCTCATGGACAAACATACCCGCAAGGGGGCTTTCGCACGCTTCTACAACGACCTCATAGGACTTTCTGCGACAATTGATGCTTTCTTCTTCCTCAAGAAAGGCCACTTCGCCTACGCCATCGACCCGGGCGACCTGCTGCTGCAAGTAGAAGAATGCCTCGCCTCCGGCAAAACCTACCCAGAAACGCGCGCCAGGCTTGAACAACTGAAAGCAAGCATCAACCCGGACGATAACACCTACCTCTTCGTAGGAAAAATAAAGCAAGGAGCAAAGCTATAAAACACAACTTGGTAACTTCCGGAAAAAAACATACTTTCACCTATTCGACCCCATGTTGTAGACAAACCTTTCTCTCGCCCTGACGTACATCACAATAATCACTACGGTGGTCAGTATCTCCGACAAGCACAATGCCAGCCAGATGCCATTCGTCCCTATGGCTTGGGGCAAAAGGATGAAAGAAGGTATCAAGAAGATAAATCCGCGCAACAAAGCCAGAACAGTGACAGGTTTCACCCGCTCCACACTCTGGTAATATCCAATAACGGTAAGGTTGAGGATAAAGAAGATAAAAGCGGCAGAGAAATAAGGATACCCTGCGATGGCTATACGGGCAGCAGGATTATCCGGACTGACAAACAGTCCCACCAGTATATGCGGAAACAGGCAAAAGGCAGCCATAATGATGACCCCGCTTGCAACGGAAGTAAGCAGCGCGATGCGTTCCGTAGCCACCACCCTTGACCGATAGCCCAAGCCAAAATTATAGCTGATAATGGGCTGCGCCGACTGCGCGATGGCATTGCCCACCATGAACACGAACGGTATGTAGTAGCAGACTATGCCGAACGCCCCCACACCGTCATCGCCCAAGTATTTCATGAACACCTGATTGCCCACAAACATCAGCGTGGCCAGGGTGGCTTCCGTCAGCAGGGCAGACGAACCGATGCGGCACTGGTAGCCCAGGTTGCGGCAAGAAAGCCGCATGCTTTTAACGCTCCACTTGACCGGATAAAAGCGCAATTTACGGGCAAACCGGAACAGATAGACAAGCCCGATGAAACCACCGGTAAACAAGCCTATCGTAGCGGCAAATGCCGCACCCATCAATCCCCAGCCCAAAGGGAATATGAACAGCCAGCCAAGCAGGACGCTGATAAGGGCAGCAGACACGTTGCACATCATGGCAAGCCGCGGGGCGCCGTCCAGGCGTATGATGAACAGACAGACGGAACACCACATCTGAAACATCAGCGAAGGGATGAACCACAGAAGGTATTCCCTGACCATCGGGGCCAGGTGTTCCGACGCACCCAGCAAACGGGCGGTGGCAGACGGATTAGCCATCATCAAAACAGATGGAATAAGTGCCACAACCGTAACGAACAGGATTGCCTGAGTCACATTGATACGAGCTGCTTTGGATTTTCCACGCGACAACTGTATGGAAGCTACCACCGATGAGCCTGCTCCTACCATCACAGTCCCACACCTGTAAAAAGCATCAGCAAGGGTATGCAAATATTGATGGCGGCAATACCGTCACTACCTATCCCATGCCCGACAAATATACCGTCGATGGCTGTGACGGCTGACATGCTCAACATGCCGAACAGCGTAGGGATAAAATACTTCTTGAACAGTGTGAACACTTTCACCGTACCTAAATCAATGGCATCTCTTTTCATACTTCTTCTATGTTTTATGGTTATGGTTGTTCTGTCATTGGACAAACAAAAAGCCAGACAAGGTGATTGGTTTTACCCAGTCATCTTGTCCGGCATCTTATTTCTGCCCTCCGATGAGGATTACAAAACGCTTCCTTCCGTAATTGCGCTGCAAAGGTGGGTCAAAGATTTGGAGTATACAAGTTTTGCCCCACCTTTTTGCAAAGTTTCCATGGCTACCCCTGCGGGTAGCCAGAGGGTACACGTTGCCGCTCTACCATTCGAGCAAACAGCCCGCCGCGCGCCAACAGTTCTTGCGGCGTGCCTTGTTCTGCCACCCGGCCGTCTGAAAGCGCCACTACCTTGTCGGCCTGCGCGATGGTGCGCATGCGGTGAGCGATGATGAGCACTGTTTTACCACGCACCAGTTCCGATATGCCGGCCTGCACCAGCGTTTCGTTCTCGACGTCGAGCGAAGCGGTGGCTTCATCCAGCAAAACGATGGGGGCATCCTTCAGCAAAGCGCGGGCAATGGAGATGCGCTGACGTTCGCCACCGGAAAGGGTATCGCCGTTCTCGCCAATCACCGTGTCATAACCCTGTGGCAGACGCGACACAAACTCATCACACCTCGCCAGGCGTGCTACCCGCAGCACCTCGTCGTCCGAGGCATTGCGACGGCCGATACGGATGTTGTCCTTAACGCTGGTGTTGAACAGCACCACATCTTGAAACACGATGGAGAAACACTTCAGCAGCGTCTCCGGGTCGACCTGCACAATGTCTTGCCCGCCCAGGGTGATGCGCCCGCTGCCGATGTCCCAGAAGCGGGCGGCAAGCCTGGCTACCGTACTCTTTCCGCTGCCCGAAGAGCCTACCAAGGCTGTAACCTCTCCCTGCCGAGCGACGAACGAAACGTCCTGCAACACTGTCTTTCCCTGCTCGTAGGAAAATGCCACGTGACTGAACTCGATGTCATAGTTCACCGGTCGGAAGTCTGTCGTGCCGGTCTGCACGGGCTGCGCCTCCATCTCGTTCATGCGGTCGATGCGGACGTCAAGGTAGAACAGGGCGGCGAGATTGTTCATCACCTCCTCGATAGGGGCATACACGCGCGAGCCGATGACGATGAAGACCAGATAGACAAACAGACCTATCGCGCCTGAGGCCAGCAACAACGCCCCCACCAGGATGACGCTGGCCAACCCCAGCTTCAGCAATGCCTGCGAGCCGTTGACCAGTACGCCCAGCAGCAGTTCGTTGCGGGTCAGTCGACGTTCGTACTTGCCTATCTTGGCCTGCAAAGCCGCCAGATAACCGGCCTCCAGGCAGTAGGACTTGATTTCCTGCATGGTTTCCAGTCCCTCCTGTATATGCTCGCTGACGTCGCGTTTCAGCCGGTAGTTTTCCTCGTTTCCCCTGTGCATCAACCGTTTGGAAAGCAACACTCCTCCCAAGGCCACAGGCACCACCCAGAACAAAGCCAGCGCCATGCGCCAATCGTAGCAAAACATGCCCGCTGCAACGAGCACAATGGTGAGCAGCGAGGCAAACAACTGGGGCACGGAGTGCGAGAAAGTATGCTCCAGGTCGGTACAGTCGTCCATCATGGTAGCGGTGAGGTCGCTCAGGTCTTTTTCGCCGAAGAAAGCCAGCGGCAGGCGGCGCAGCTTCTCGGCCAGCCCGATGCGGCGAACGGCGCTCTCGTCGTACACCGACGTGTAGGTGCTGCGGTATTGCCACACGGCAAAGATATACATCACGCCCAGGAACAACACTCCCAGCAGCACGTACCACCACACGCCGTGCACAGGCAAAGCATCGGGCAAGAGAAGCGGACGAAGGTAATCGTCCAGAAACAGAAATACATAAATGGCAGGCAACATCAATGCCACGTCCAGCAACGTGGTAAGCAAGGTGCCTTTACAAAAGTCGGTCGCCCCTTTCTGCGAAAGCGCGAAGCGGCGCTGTATGACGTTCAATAGACTCATGGTTCGTTCAGTGTTTATCGGTTATAAAATAGCGTTCCGGTCTGCCGCCCCCAACGTCCAGCGCACGGAACGGCCATATTCTTCCCACATGCGTTTGTACAGCCCGCCCTGTGCCAGCAAGGCGTCGTGCGTGCCGCGCTCGGCTATGCGCCCATGGTTCATCACCAGAATCAGGTCGGCACGGGTCACGGTAGTCAGGCGGTGGGCAATCATCAGCACAGTTTTGCCGCGGGTCAGCTCGTTCAGGGCCATGCGGATGAGGTACTCGTTCTCGGGGTCGGCAAAAGCGGTAGCCTCGTCGAGTACCACAATCGGCGCATTCTTCAGCATGGCACGCGCCAGCACGATGCGCTGCTGCTCACCGCCCGACAGGTACGTGCCGTCGGCGCCGCTGCCGATGCGCGTATCCAGTCCGCGAGGCAGGCGTTGCACAATGTCGAGGCAGCGCATACGCTCCAGCACCTCGTGCACTTCTTCGGGAGTAGCATCGGGACGCCCATACAACAAGTTCTCGCGCAAGGTGCCCTTGAACAGGCGCGTATGTTGGAAGACGAACGACACACGCGCCATCAGTTCCCAAGCCGACAAGCGCCGCACGTCTACCCCGCCGACCTTTACCTCGCCCTCCTGGGCCGTCCAGAAGCGGGGCACCAACCGGGCTATGGATGTTTTGCCGCTGCCCGACGCTCCTACCAGCGCCACCGTCTGCCCGGGCAATGCCTCGAAGCTCACCCCGTCGACTGCCGGACACGAAGCACCGGGATAAGAGAAGGTCACCTGCTTGAACACGATACTGCCGTCGGCCGGAACTTCCGTAACTGCAACCGCTTCCGGCTGGAGTCCGTCATCTTCATGTAGCATCTTTTCCATACGTTCCACGGCCTCGCCTGTCTGTCCGAACGCCTGCCCGAGGTACATGGACTTCATGATGAAACCCGAAAAGACCGGCGTGACAAGGACAAACAGGAAGAAGTCGGTAATCACCGCAATGTAATCACCACCATTGGCTAGGAGCAGCACCGTCACGGGCGCAAGGAAGAACACAAATCCGTTGATAATAACCGTATAGGCCGACATCGGTTTCTCCCACATCAGCACGTAGCGGCATGCCATGCGGTTATAATCCATGATGCTGCGGTGGAAGTTCTTGAACGAATAGATGGTCTGTTGAAACACCTTGACCACCGGAATGCCCCGCACATACTCCACAGCCTCGGCATTCATCTCCTCCAGGTGCGTCATGTAGAGTTTCATGAACTCACGTCCCTTGGAGCCCATCATGTAGCCCATCAGTGCAAGAGCCATGAGGAAAGGAGCGATGCACACCAATCCCAGCTGCCAGTTGAACCAGCATATCAGCCCCACGGTGACCAGGGGCGTCAGCAAAGTACCCGCCAAGTCAGGCAACTGATGTGCCAGAAACGAGTGGGTGATGGAAGCGTTATCGTCTATCACCTTACGGATGAGGCCACTGGTGTGCCGGTCGAAAAAGCCGAGCGGCTTCTCCACCACCCTGCGCATAGCCTCCTGCCTCAAGTTGCTCTCTACCCGAAAGGCCACCAGGTGAGAACACATCAAAGCACCAAAGTAGGCCGCCACACCCGCCACAGCAAGCCCCGAAGCCCACCAGGCATAAACCGCCACCTGGGGCGGAACGAACGTACCGTCTGCCGCCAGAAGCGCCTTCACAATGGCCCATATCAGGACAAAAGGAGCCAGTCCGGCCACAGCACTCAGGGCCGACAGCAGCAACGACAAGGGCAACATCCAACGGCGGTTGCCCATATAAGGCATCAATAAATTCAATAGTTTCATGTTCCGTACTGTTTGTTGTTATGGTTTACACGTTATCTCATACCCCAGCAGCGAACTGAAGCGGTAGCACAGGCGCGTCATCCGGCCCAGCACCTGCCCGTAGAAGAAGCCCCAGCGTGGGCGGAAGAACTTCATGTAATTGGCCTGCTCCAGCAACCGGAGGCGCGGCTCCCAACGTTCCACCTCATGGCCGTCGCTGATGCCCGAACGGATTTGCGCCCCGTGGCCGCGTAGCGAGTCAGGCTTCACGCCACACTTGACCATCAGCGTGCCGCAGACGTCAAACCACAGCTCGCCGCCGCCAAAGCGCCGGGCAAGATTGCGCACGAAAGCATGCACCTGCTTCTCGTAGAAATACATCAGCACGCCCTCGGCCACGAAAATGAAGTGCCCGTCGGGATGCGCCGCCCGCAGTTCGTCCATCCACCCGGTTTCGAGCAGCGAAGCGGCCAGGTAGCGGTCGTTTGCCGGCTCGGGAATGAGGCGGCGGCGCAGGCCGATGACTTCGGGCAGGTCCAGCTCGTAGTACGCAGCCCGGTCGTCGGCCAGACGCTGGTAGCGGGTGTCGAGGCCGCAACCCACGTTGACTACCACGGGCTGCCCGTGCCGGTCGATGAAGTGGCGGATGGCACGGTCGAAGTACCATCCCCGCACCACGCACCCCACTTCGCTGAGCGGTGCGCTGTCCAGCTTGGCATAGTCGTAGTCGATGCTCTCTACCAACTGCTCGGCCAGCGGGTCGCGCAGGATGGCGTGGTCGCCGCGCCGGCTCTCCTTGGCGCGCATGTACAGGGGAATGAGCAGCGTCTCGGCCACGATGTTCTGAAAAAGATGTTTCTGTTGTTCCATATTGCTTGAATGTATTTAAGGGTTATAAAATCTTCGCAGGGCTTGGCACGTTGCAACGGCTACCTTTACCTCGGACAGGATAAATGAACGATGTTCCGATTCGTTCATAAAAAAATTGGAGAGAACCTATAGCTTCATAAGTTCTCTCCAACCTGCCACTTCGATGGTCATATACTCCGTGACGATTTTTTCCAATTCCTCCGCCCTCACCTTGTGCATAATCAGTTCTTCGATGAAGGTAAACATCCACACCGTGTGCATGTGCAGGGAGAAGTCGGATACATCGACCTGTATCTGCGGATGGCGGCGTTTCATCTCCGCAAAATATTCCTTTACCAGCACCGTGGCCCGGTCGGTAAAGTCTTCGCGGTAATTCTCCAGCGATGAACCTTGCGCCCGGAAGAACAGCAGCCTCAACTGGCCTTCGTAACGGCAGATAAGATTCCGGTACTCTTCTACTACACGGCGCAAATAAAGCTCATCGCACATGGCCAGGATGTCCGTACCCCGACGCCCGTGGTGCTCATCCAGCATCTGCTCGAAAGCGGCCACCGCAGGACGCACCAGCAGGGTGAACAGTTCGTCCTTTCCCGAAAAGTAATTGTAAATGTTGCCCAACCCCACGCCCGACGCCTTTGCAATGTCGCGCATGGAGGCCTTCTGGAAGCCTTTCTCCATAAAGGCCTTCCGGGCAGTTTCCAGTATGCCTTTCCGTATGTCGTCCTTAGGGTGCTGCATAATCACTTGCCATCAGCTGTTTTTTTGTTGCTACAAAGATAAGCCCCCGTCTGCCCTTGCAACAATACCCACTAATAATGATTTCAAAAGACAAGCATCCCCATAAATGCGTAGCTGGGAAAGGGTGATGACAGCATGCCGACAAACCTCTGGTTAAGCCACCAGAAAAATGCCCTCGGCACGGGCTTTTTTTCCGAAGATACCCGCTATATTTGCAGACTACAAATAAAGGATTCGCTATGGAACAGACCTGTACCCTCCGTATAAAAAACATGGTATGCCCCCGCTGCATTGCCGCCGTGCGCCAATGCCTGTCGGGCCTGGGCATCGCG
>CALUIF010000081.1 GCA_944320635.1 uncultured Bacteroides sp.
TAGAGCTTGCCCCTACCCTAACTGGGAAAGAAATATTCCCTAACCGGGAAGCGATTTTTTCCTAACTGGGGAAAAAACAGAAGGCACGTACTATGGTGTGCCAGTACATTGAATCGACCGTTATCGGGATGAATGACTTACACCAACCGCCTTTTCCCCAAATCGACATGCATCCATCCCCACAAGCCTAAGATGATGACCAGCAACGTCTGCACGGCGTGCACTATCAGCGCAAAGGTAGCGGCATCGGTGGCGCTTACCCCGTAGAGCATCATCATGGTAATCACCGCGAAGTGCCACGGGCCTGCCCCGTTGGGCGTGGGCACAATGACGGCAAACGTGCCGCCCACAAACATCACCAGCCCGGCCATGGCATCGAGATGGGCAGAAAAACCGAAACAATAGAAGGTAAGGAAGAAATGGAAGTAGTAGCAGGCCCAGATGCCTACGGTGTAAAGCACAAACAAAGGCAGGCTGCGCACACTACGCAGGGAGAGTATGCCTGCCCACACGTTCAGGGCCACGCCTTTCACCTTCTCGAACACGGAAAGCGAACGGAGCAGGTAGTAAAACAACACCAGCACCCCGATGGCACAAAAGAGTACAACGTAAAACCACACACTGCCAAGCAGATGCTCCAGAGAGGGTATCTTAGTGCCAGTCTCTTCAAAAAAACGGAGGAATACAGGCATCTGCAACAAGAAGGTGATGCCAGCAATGAGCAAGATGCACACCGTGTCGAGCAGGCGCTCGGTGACCACCGTGCCAAGCGACTGGGCAAATGACACTCCTTCGTAGCGTGCCAGCACACCGCAACGCGACACCTCGCCCACACGGGGCAACACCAGGTTGGCGGCATACGAAATGAAGATAGCATCCACACAATGGTCGCGCCGGGGATGCATGCCCAAAGGCTCAAGCGCCTGCCTCCATCGCCAGCCGCGCAACACATGCCCCATCACGCCAAAAAACAACGAGGCAGCCATCCACCCCCAATTGGTGTCGTGCCACAACACCTGCCAGGCTCGGGCAAAGTCGAAATCGCGATACACCCAATAGAGCACAAACGCGCCCAAAGCTATGGGGAGCAGCACTTTCAATATCTTTTTCAACAGACTATCCATCTTTCTATTCGGATTGGCCATGCAAATCTTTACCTTAATATTTTGTACCTTTGCCCAAAAGGCTTACCTTTGCTTGATAAAAACAACGGGAAGCCACGGCCTTGCCCAAAGAAAGCCGCCGCCTTGTCCAAAGATTGTGCAAAGGTAACACAAAGCAGGAGCCGCACCAAACAAGGCCGTCGTTTTTTCGAAAGAGAAGGCCGCGCACAGCGTCCCCATACCCTAACCCGGTTTCAGCAACGAGATGAAAACAGTCAGACCCAAGAAGTTCCTCGGACAGCACTTTCTGAAAGACCTGAAAGTGGCTCAAGACATAGCCGACACCGTCGACGCATGCCCCGGCATGCCTATACTGGAGGTAGGCCCCGGCATGGGGGTGCTCACCCAGTTTCTGCTCGCCAAGGAGCGCCCGCTGAAGGTGGTGGAAGTGGACTATGAATCGGTGGCCTACCTGCGCGAAGCTTATCCTGCGCTGGCAGACAATATCATCGAAGACGACTTCCTGAAGTTACCTTTGCAACACCTTTTTGCGGGGCAACCGTTTGTGCTGACGGGTAACTATCCCTACAACATATCCAGCCAGATATTCTTCAAGATGCTGGACAATAAAGAACTGATTCCCTGCTGCACGGGCATGATTCAAAAGGAAGTGGCCGAACGTATCGCCGCACAACCGGGCAGCAAGACTTATGGCATACTGAGCGTGCTCATCCAAGCCTGGTACCGGGTGGAGTACCTCTTTACGGTGCACGAACAGGTGTTCAACCCGCCACCAAAGGTAAAGAGTGCCGTCATACGCATGACACGCAACGACACACACACACTGGGATGCAACGAATCCCTGTTCAAACAGGTAGTGAAGACTACCTTCAACCAACGGCGGAAAACCTTGCGCAACTCCATCAAACCCATCCTTGGCAAGGATTGCCTGCTCACGGCCGACAAGCTCTTCGACCGCAGGCCCGAGCAACTGTCCATACAGGAGTTTATTGACCTCACCAACCTTGTGGAAAAGGCTTTGCCGCATAACACTTAAAAAGACTACGACGCATGGAACTGGACGAAGAATTCATCGAAAAGATAAAAGGACTCATCGAGCAGAAAGACACCGAGCAGGTAAAAGAGCTGCTGGCCGACCTCCACCCCGCCGACATTGCCGAACTATGCAACGACCTGGAGCTGGAAGACGCCCGCTTCGTGTACCGCCTGCTGGACAATGAAACGGCTGCCGACGTGCTGGTAGAGATGGACGAAGACGTGAGGAAGGAATTTCTGGAGGTGCTGCCCTCGGAAACCATTGCCAAACGCTTCGTAGACTACATGGACTCGGACGACGCCGTAGACCTGATGCGCGACCTCGACGAGGACAAGCAGGAGGAGGTGCTGTCGCACATTGAAGACATCGAACAGGCGGGCGACATCGTAGACTTGCTGAAGTATGACGAAGACACCGCCGGCGGATTGATGGGCACGGAGATGGTGACCGTGAACGAGAACTGGAGTATGCCCGAATGCCTGAAGGAAATGCGCCTGCAAGCCGAAAAACTGGACGAAATATACTACGTCTATGTGATAGACGATGAAGAACGACTGCAAGGAGTATTTCCCCTAAAGAAAATGATAACCTCGCCCTCGGTGTCCAAAGTGAAGCATGTAATGAAGAAAGACCCCATTGCGGTGCACGTAGACACGCCCATAGAGGAAGTGGTGCAGACCATTGAAAAATACGACCTGGTGGCCGTGCCTGTAATAGACAGTATCGGGCGCCTGGTGGGACAAATCACGGTAGACGACGTGATGGACGAGGTGCGCGAACAGACGGAGCGCGACTACCAGTTGGCTTCGGGTCTTTCGCAAGACGTGGAAACCAACGACAACGTGGTGCGCCAAACCAGTGCACGCCTGCCGTGGCTGCTCATCGGCATGCTGGGCGGAATAGGCAACTCCATGATACTTGGCAACTTCGACACCACTTTTGCCGCCCACCCCGAAATGGCACTTTACATCCCGCTTATCGGCGGAACGGGCGGAAACGTGGGAACACAGTCGTCGGCCATCGTCGTACAAGGATTGGCAAACAGCTCGCTGGATGCAAAGAACACCTTCAAGCAAGTGGCCAAGGAGGCCGTGGTGGCTGCCATCAACGCCACCATCATCTCACTGCTGGTCTATATCTACAATTTTATTCGCTTCGGCGGAGCAGCAACGGTGACCTACTCCGTCTCCATCAGCTTGTTTGCCGTAGTAATGTTTGCCTCCATTTTCGGCACACTGGTACCCATGACGCTGGAAAAGCTGAAGGTAGACCCTGCCATTGCCACCGGCCCCTTTATCTCCATTACCAACGACATCATCGGCATGATGCTTTACATGGGCATCACCGTATTGCTATCGTAAAAACAGAAGGCCGTTGTTGGCGGACACAGCATAAAAATACAAGGAAGAAGAAAAATAAATGAAGAAAAAATATGAAGTAAAGATTTTATTTCATTTATTTGCAACTTATTAATATAACCCTCATGGGAACCCACTTATTTAAAACAAAAAGTAAATACAATGACGGACACTCATGACACTAATCTCCCCGAAAAACAGGTGGAATTAGAAGAAGAAAAGCAAGCAGCAGAGGTTTCGGACACAACAGAGACTCCCGCTGAAGAAAAAGCACAAACAAAAACGGCCGAGGGCGAGCATAAGCTCTCGAAAGCAGAAATCCTGGACAAGCTGAAAAGCATTGCCACAGACGTGGAGAACGCAAGCAAAGCAGATATAGACGGCTTGAAGCAAGCTTTCTACAAATTGCATAACGCAGAGCAGGAAGCTGCCAGGCAGCAATATGTTGACAATGGCGGTACCAGGGAAGATTTCGTGCCACAACCCGATGCCGCGGAAGACGAATTCAAGAAAATAATGTCCGTCATCAAAGAAAAGAGAAACGAGCTTGCCGAAGAACTGGAAAAACAGAAGGAAATGAACTACCAGGTCAAGCTGTCCATCATTGAGGAATTGAAAGACTTGGTGGAGTCGCCCGACGATGCCAACAAGAACTTCACCGAATTCAAAAAGCTGCAACAACAGTGGAATGAGGTGACCCTCGTGCCGCAAGCCAAGGTAAACGAATTGTGGAAAAACTACCAGCTGTATGTAGAAAAGTTCTACGACCTGCTGAAGCTGAACAACGAATTCCGCGAATATGACTTTAAGAAGAATTTGGAAATAAAGACCCACCTCTGCGAGGCGGCAGAGAAACTGGCAAACGAGCCCGATGTGGTATCGGCTTTCCACCAGCTGCAGAAACTCCACGCAGAATTCCGCGACACAGGCCCTGTGGCAAAAGAATTGCGTGAAGAAATATGGACCCGCTTCAAGGCGGCCTCTACTGTAGTGAACCGCCGCCACCAGCAGCATTTTGAAGCCCAGAAAGAAGCCGAGCGGAACAATCTGGATCAGAAAACCGTAATTTGCGAGATTATCGAAGGCATCGACTATACGGCATTGACCACTTTCGCGGCTTGGGACGACAAAACCCAGGAAGTGATTGCCCTGCAAAACAAGTGGAAAACCATAGGCTACGCCCCGCAAAAGATGAACGTAAAGATTTTCGAACGCTTCCGTAAAGCGTGCGACGAATTCTTCCACAAAAAGAGCGACTTCTTCAAGCAGCTGAAAGAAAACATGAATGAAAACCTGGAGAAGAAACGCGCCCTCTGCGAGAAAGCCGAAGCCTTGAAAGACAGTACAGACTGGAAAGCCACTACCGAAGTGCTGGTAAAACTGCAAAAGGAGTGGAAAACCATAGGACCGGTGGCCAAAAAGCATTCCGATGCCATTTGGAAACGGTTTATCACGGCTTGCGACTATTTCTTTGAGCAAAAGAATAAGGTTACTTCATCGCAACGTTCGTTGGAGCAGGAAAATCTGGAAAAGAAAAAAGTCATCTTAGAAAAACTGGCCGCCATAGGCGAAGACATGGATGCCGAAGAAGCAGCAAAGGAAGTGCGCGACCTGATGAAAGAATGGAATGGCATAGGCTATGTACCCATCAAGGATAAAGACAAGATTTACAAACAATACCGGACGCTGATAGACAATCTGTTCGAGCGTTTCAATATCAGTGCTTCCAACAAGAAACTCAGCAGCTTCAAGTCGTCTATCAGTACCATCCAAGACGGCAACCCGCAAACGCTTTACCGCGAACGGGAAAAGTTGGCGCGCATAGCCGAAAACATGAAGAACGAGTTGCTGACTTACGAAAACAATCTGGGCTTCTTGAATGCGTCTTCCAAAAAAGGGAACAGCCTGCTTACTGAACTGAACCGGAAAGTAGAGAAGCTGAAAAGCGACATCGAACTGGTGAAGCAAAAAATCAAAGTGATTGACGAAAGCTTGAAAGACAACGAGTAAAGCGACGTATACTATTTTGCCGCGACAGAGGGGCGTAAGCTCTACGGAGAGATGTCAATAAAAACATCCGTAGGGCCGACGCCCCTCTGTTATTAAGACCTCATTGATACTGCTTTGCAGAATGCATGCGAATGAGCCGGGCATCTTCTGCCGGTGAGGAAGGGCATAAAAAAATCCCACTGAATAGATGTACCATTCTGTGGGATTCTTCTTGTTGGGCTACCTGGACTCGAACCAGGAATGACAGGACCAGAATCTGTAGTGTTACCATTACACCATAGCCCAATGCTGTTGTTTTCTCATTGCGGGTGCAAAGATACAAAGTTTTTGAGAAACCAAAATAAAAAAGCACTTTTTTTTCTTGAAAAATTCAGCCATACGCGCAATTTCCCATCGTTTTACCTAAAAAAAAGCAAAAAAAGAAAGAGTTTTATGCTTTTGCATGTATCGTATAAGAAAACGGCGTATCTTTGTCAACAGTTTTAATGTATTATAATGTATAATGAACGAAGCTAAACAACTCATTCAACAAATAACTGAAGGCATTCAAGATAAAAAAGGGAAAAACATCGTCATTGCGGATCTTACCCAAATAGACGACACTATATGCAACTACTTCATCATCTGCCAAGGCAACTCGCCCAGCCAAGTAACCGCCATTGTAGAATCCGTAAAGGACTTTGCACGCAAAGGCTCAAACATCAAGCCTTTCGCGATAGACGGCTTGCGCAACGCCGAATGGGTTGCCATGGACTATGCAGATATACTGGTACATGTATTTCTGCCCGAGACACGCAATTTCTACAACTTGGAACACCTTTGGGCAGATGCACAACTGACCCGGATACCCGACATTGATTAATCGAACAGTATGGACAATACAAACAACAAAAAAAGCAATAAAGTAAATATGCCCAAATTCAACTTGGGTTGGGTATATCTCGTCATCTTAATGATGATTGTCGTCTTATGGTTTTCCAACGAAGGCGGTACGTCTTCAAGGGAAGTGCCTTACGACGAATTTCAAGAGTATGTGCAGAAAGGCTACGTCAGCCGCATTATCGGCTACGACGACAACTCTGTGGAAGCATACATCAAGCAGGAACATGTAAAGGATGTATTCATGCAAGATTCCAACCGCGTGGGCAAGCGTCCTTACATCATGACCGAAGCCCCCTCGCGTACCAGCTTGGGAGACTTTGTTCAAGAAGAAAAAGAAAAAAGCAACTTCAACGGTTCCATCAGTTACGAGAAGAAACGTAACTACTTCGGACTCATTCTGTGGCAGATATTGCCATTTGCCTTCCTGATAGGCTTCTGGATCTACCTGTCGCGCCGCTGGAGCGGTGGCGGCGGAGGCGGCATGGGCGGAGGTATCTTCAGCGTAGGGAAGTCCAAAGCCCAGCTGTTTGAAAAAGGCTCCAACGTGAAAGTCACCTTCAAGGATGTGGCAGGGCTTGCCGAAGCCAAACAAGAAGTGGAAGAAATTGTAGAGTTCTTGAAAGAGCCCCAGAAATATACCGACTTGGGAGGAAAAATTCCTAAAGGAGCCTTGCTGGTAGGCCCTCCGGGAACAGGAAAGACCTTGCTGGCCAAAGCCGTGGCCGGTGAAGCGAATGTGCCCTTCTTCTCGTTGGCAGGTTCGGATTTTGTCGAAATGTTTGTGGGTGTCGGTGCATCCCGCGTGCGCGACCTCTTCCGCCAGGCTAAGGAGAAAGCTCCTTGCATCATATTCATCGACGAGATCGATGCCGTAGGCCGTGCCCGTGCCAAAGCTGCTGCTATGGGAGGTAATGATGAACGCGAAAATACGCTGAACCAATTGCTTACCGAGATGGACGGTTTCGGTTCCAACAGCGGTATCATTATCCTTGCCGCTACCAACCGTGTGGATGTATTGGACAAAGCCTTGCTGCGTGCCGGTCGTTTTGACCGACAGATACACGTAGACTTGCCCGACTTGAACGAGCGAAAAGAGATATTCGGCGTACACCTGCGCCCTATCAAGATGGACGACACGGTAGATGTAGACTTGCTGGCACGGCAAACTCCGGGTTTCTCGGGTGCAGACATCGCCAATGTATGCAACGAAGCTGCCCTGATTGCAGCACGCCATGGAAAGAAATCGGTAGGCAAACAAGACTTCCTGGATGCCGTAGACCGTATTGTGGGAGGTTTGGAAAAGAAAAACAAAATAACGACCGAAGAAGAACGGCGCTCCATAGCTATCCACGAAGCAGGGCATGCCAGCATCTCATGGCTGCTGGAATATGCCAACCCGCTCATTAAAGTTACCATCGTTCCCCGTGGCCGTGCCTTGGGAGCTGCCTGGTACTTGCCGGAAGAACGCCAGATAACCACCAAAGAGCAAATGCTCGACGAGATGTGTGCCACCTTGGGCGGAAGAGCTGCCGAAGACTTGTTTTTAGGACGCATCTCCACAGGTGCCATGAACGACTTGGAGCGTGTCACCAAACAAGCTTATGCCATGATTGTCTATATGGGCATGAGCGACAAGTTGCCAAACCTATGCTACTACACCAACGAAGAATATTCCTTCAACCGCCCATACAGTGAAAAAACAGCCGAATTGATTGATCAGGAAGTCAAGAGAATGGTAAATGAGCAATACGAACGGGCCAAACAGATTCTTTCCGACAACAAAGAAAACCACAATAAACTGGCACAGTTGCTTATAGACAAAGAGGTTATCTTTGCTGAAGACGTGGAACACATCTTCGGAAAACGCCCATGGGCTTCGCGCTCGGAAGAAATTATCAGCGCAAACAAAATCTCACAAGAGCTGAAAAAGGCTGAAACTGAAGAAGAACAGGCAGCCAAGCAGTCTGAACAAGAAATAAAAGACAAAAAACAAAAGGCCGGCACCGGTTTGCCTGCTCCCGACAAGCAATCTGAAAGCCAGTCAAATGCTGGAGATAAAGAGTCAAAACAACCTCAGTAAGAGTAAAGAAGCAGCCGTGAAGAATAACTTTATACAACGCGCCATCACTGGCGGACTTTTTGTGCTTATCCTGGTAGGGGGCATTTTGTTCAGCCCCCTTACATTCGGCATATTGTTCACCTTGATTGCCGCCTTGTGCGTGCACGAATTCGCCCACCTCATCAACCGAAGCGAGAGAGCCAGTATCAATCCTACTATCACCGCACTGGGCGGGGCTTTCCTCTTCCTGGCCATGATGGGGTACTGCACCGCAGTATCCGACGCACGCATTTTCCTACCCTACCTGCTGCTACTGCTCTACCTGATGATTGCCGAATTGTACCTGAAGAAAAGCAATCCGCTGGGTAACTGGGCTTTCACCATGCTCAGCCAATTGTACATTGCCTTACCGTTCGCCCTATTGAACATACTGGCTTACCACAACAATCCTGCTGAAAACAGCGTAAGCTATAACCCCATTCTGCCTTTGTCCATCTTCGTATTCCTGTGGTTGAGCGATACGGGCGCTTACTGCATAGGCTCCCTGCTGGGAAGGCACCGTCTTTTTGAGCGTATATCGCCTAAAAAGTCGTGGGAAGGAAGTGTCGGCGGGGCAGTCTTTGCCATCGCCGCATCTTTTGTCTTTGCCCGATTTTTCCACTTCATGGATATGGCGCAATGGGTGGGACTGGCACTCACCGTCATTGTGTTCGGCACATGGGGAGACTTGACCGAATCGCTGATGAAACGCCAATTGGGCATCAAAGATTCGGGAAACATACTGCCCGGCCACGGAGGTATGCTCGACCGCTTCGACAGCACCTTGATGGCAATACCCGCAGCAGTAGTTTACCTTTATGTCCTGACACTATTCTAACCGCGTTTACTCAACAACAGGGAAACCATGATATGGGCTGCACGGGCCGGTGCACCCGGCTCACCCAGACGACGGATGACTTCATCGTAGCCTGCCTTGACTTCATCGGTACGGACAGGGTCGTAGAGCAAGCGTTTCAATTCGCAGAAAACTTGTTTCACGGTCATTTGGTCGGCCACCAGTTCGCGCACCACTTCCCTTCCGGCAATGAGGTTGACCAAGGATACATACTTTACCTTCAAGACACAACGCTTGAGCAAACTTATCACTTTACCCATCGACATATAGTAGCATACTACTTGAGGCACACGGAATAAGGAAGTCTCCAACGTGGCCGTGCCCGAGGTAACCAATGCCGCACGCGCGTGAACCAACAAGGGATAGGTAACGCCAAACAGCAACTTGGCATCGGCACCGCCCATACACCGGCTGTAGTATTCGGGCTCGATGCCCGGCGCTCCGGCCACTACCAGCTGGTAACCTTCCTGCAATGCAGAGGCAGCCCGAATCATGCGGGGCAGGTTGTCCTTAATTTCCTGCCTCCGGCTACCGGGAAGCAGAGCTATGATGTCTTTCCCGTCCAGTCCGTGGACACGATTGAAGTCTTCACGCGTCTCCCGGTAAGAGGCAAGGAAGGCCGCCACCTCGTCCACAGTGGGATTGCCTACGTAGTGGATGGGATAATGGTGCTTCTTCTCGAAAAATTCCACTTCGAACGGAAGGATGGAAAACAGTTCGTCAACATCGCTTTTGATATTCTTGATGCGGTACTCCTTCCAAGCCCATATTTTGGGGGAGATGTAGTAATATACGGGGATGTGCGTGTGCCTGCGCAAAAAGCGGGCGATGTTGAGGTTGAAGCCGGGGTAGTCTACCAGAATCACCACATCGGGCTGCCACGCCACGATGTCTTCCTTGCAAAGCTTCATATTGGCAAAAATGGTGCGCAGATGCAACAGCACGGGGATAAAGCCCATGTAGGCCAACTCGCGGTAATGCTTTACCGGCTTGCCCCCTACGGAGGCCATCAGGTCTCCGCCAAAGAAGCGGAACCGGGCTTGCGCGTCTTCTTTCTTCAATGCCGCCATCAGGTGCGAAGCATGAAGGTCGCCCGAGGCCTCGCCGGCTATCAGATAATATTTCATGCGGTGGTATTTAACAGGTGTCGTGATGGTGATACTACACCGCCGGGACAGCGATACTGTGCCAGCGCGATAGCGATACTACACTGTCGCGATAGCACTAGGGCGCTATCGCGACAGTGCAGGGGAGTTTCAGAACCAGGACTTTAGCTCGTCCATCAAGCCGTAGGCCGTGACGTCTACCGTGGTGGGAGTGACGGCCACATAGCCATTGTCCAGCGCCCAATGGTCGGTCTGCTCGTCATCGGGTTCCAAGTTCTTGTATTCGCCGGTGAGCCAATAGTAATGGGTATCGTTGCGGTGGGCGAAGTTTTCCCACTCATTCTCCCACACGGCACGGGTCTGGCGGCATACCTTGACGCCTTTCAGCTCCTTGACGGCGGGAAAGTTCACATTAAGGCACGTCATGGGCGGAAGTCCTTTTTCGAGCACGCGGCCCACAATGTCGCGCACAAAGGTTCCCGCAGGCTCGAAGTCGGCATTGGGTTCGTGACTGCAAAGGGAGAAGCCTATGGAGGGAACGCCTTTCAGGCAACCTTCCATCACCACACCCATGGTGCCCGAATAGTGCACGTTGACCGACGAATTGTCACCGTGATTGATGCCGCCTATTACCAGGTCGGGCTTGCGGTCGAGCACCGTGTGGAAAGCAAGTTTGACGCAATCGGTGGGTGTGCCCGAACATTTGTAAACGGTCAGCCCAACATCTTTACGCACCAAGGTGTAGTGAATGGGTTCGTTAGTCGTCAGCGAGCAGGAAGTGCCCGAACGCGGCGTATCGGGAGCCATCACTACCACTTCGCCCATGGGGCGGATGAACCTGAGCAGTTCGCTGATGCCTTTCGACATGATGCCGTCGTCGTTGGATACGAGTATCAAAGGTCTTTGATTTTCCATGATGATATATTTTTTTAATCGTTTGCGCCGCAAAGATATAAGTTTACGGCGAGATAAGGAAATCGGTATGAGAGATTTGCATCTGCCACTCTCATTGTGCAATGGCACCGTACACAGCTTGGGCCACACTTACCACATCGCCCTCTGGCAGGACCGGGTATGTCGTGCCATGTCCGGCAACCCAATTCTCTTCCATGGCATAGAAATCGATGGCGGTGGGAGCAGCGCCCGCCAACTGGCGGGACAGTTCGTCGAAATACCTTTCCCAACGCTTGTAATAGAAGTCGCGCAACAGCCCGCTCCACTCCTTGTGGGCATAATCGCGCAGCCCGCCCTCGTCGGCCGCCGTCCTATTGCCCCAGGTGGTGATTTGCACGCGGGCATTCCATTCGTAGTGGTCTTTATCTTCCGGCGTATGCCCCAGGTTGCGGGCCATGGCTATCCAACGCCCTAACTTAAACTCCGGACGAGTAGCCAACAGTTTGTCTTGCAGCAGAATCAAGTCGAGGAACCGACGGGAGGCGGCAGCAAACAGCGAGCGGTCGCCAGCACGAAAGGCACTGACTACAACGAGATACACCAAGCGGCCTTTCTCGGCCACGGCCTGGCGAACGATGTCCACCAGGTCGTACTCGAAATTGTTGTTTCCACGGAAGTCCCCTGCGCGCTCCAGCATAAGGCCGGCAGCATGTATGATGTCCATCGGCCGGTAATAATCAGACATTTCCGACCACGAAGACACCTGGTAGGCATGCAATGACGGACGTGCACAGAACACAGACTCGTGCGTGCCCTGCTGAGTAGAAGCCGGCGGACAATCGTAAATGGTATTGCTCAGCAACGTCCAAGCCTCCAGCACTTTCCCGTCGGCCTTGCCATAACGGGCTTCCAAGTATCCGGCCAGCCATTCGTCTTTATCGAAGCGCTCTGCACGCCAAGGCAATTCGCTGACCAGTTCATACATCACCGGATTGTTCTCGATGCCCTCCGGTGTTAAGCCCACCCCACGCATGATTGCCCCGAAAGGGCTTTCTTTAGCTTTGTAGAATTCGTCAATGACGTGCTTCATCTTACCATGTAGTCCCACATTCCCTCCATAATTAAGCAGCATGCAGTATGCCCAGTCGTGCCCGTCGAAACCATTTGGCCGATACCAGCTGGATGCCGGATCACCCCACTGCGGACGACTCTCGGAATACAGGTCGAGCACCAACAGGTCGCCTTTCGGAAGCCCCTTCATCAGTTGCGGCCGCGGATTGGCTCCCCAGGCTTGTATCACCCAAACGGCTTTGGGATTGACCCACTTCATAGCCGTCCAAATGGCCCGACCCGCCGCCTGCAAATCTACGCCATCCACCCTGCCGCCTTCGTGAAAGGGATCCATACTGTAAAAATCGGCCTTACCGAAAAGGCGGTTCATTTCCTTATAGTAAAGTGAAGCTATCTCCGTGAAACGCCCATCTGTGGGCTGAAGGAAAGCAGGACGGCGAAATCCGTTCCACATGCCGGGGTCGGCAACATTCAAGCCCAGTTTATGCCTGGCATCGTGAGGAATCATGCCGGAATAGCCCGGCAATACAGGGCGAATGCCATATTCACGCATGCGCTTCAGTATTTTCCTTTGCAAAGCTACGCGGTCTGCATACCAACTGCTGCTGTTTGGACCTCCCCAGCCTTCCAGATTGTTCATCAGCCACCATGCCTGGAAAGCAGGACCTGCAATGAAGGCATTGGCTTCCTCAGCTGTATAGCCTAGCTTTTGCAGGACATTGTACCACACGACATCCATCCCGACCAAAGCCAACGACATGTTTATGCCGTGCAGAGCCATCCAGTCCAGTTCCTGTTCCCAGCGCGCCCAGTCCCAAAAAGCCATGCTATAAGAAAAAGTGCAATAGTTCAGATAATAACGGTCACGCAAAGAGGTCTCATGACGCTCTCTTCGGGCGACCGGCGGAAGCACCTCGGGCAACTTGGCTTTCATGTTGTTCCATGTCAGGTGAATGTTGGCATGGTATTTCAAATACCAATGTATTCCCATAGCTATGCTTACATAGTTGTTACCACGCACCACGACTTTATCGCCGTCCTGATCCAGTTCAAAGAAGTCGGCATCCGCACACCGCAACTCAACTGCAAATTTGGACGATGCTCCCTGATCAATCCGTTCCAACAAGCCTGTAATCGGCGAAGCTTTTGCAAAGGCCATGGCCAGGCAAAAAGCAATAAGCAAAGCATACTTTTTCATGATTCCTAAATTATCTGTTTAAATAGCCGTTTTACAAAAGTAGCATATTTCTTGATTCCAACAGTATTACAGCATTTTTTTCGTATTTTGTTCTCATTAAGAAACCTCTTTTTCTCTGTTTTTTCATCAATCGTTCATCAGCATCCATTATCTTTGTCGGCATAAAAACACTTTATACTTAAAATCATGGATATTCTCTTAATTGTTTTAGGTATCTTTTGCCTGGTTGTGGGATTGGCGGGCTGTGTCTTGCCCATGTTGCCGGGGCCACCTCTGGCCTACGCAGGCATGTTGCTCTTGCATTTCACCGATCGAGTGCAGTTCACCCCTACCCAGTTGTTGGTGTGGCTCGCACTGGTAGCCGTGGTGCAGGCGCTGGATTACTTCGTTCCCCTGCTGGGCACCAAGTACAGTGGTGGAAGCAAGTGGGGCACGCGCGGTTGTCTGGTGGGCACCGTCATCGGGCTGTTTTTCATGCCTTGGGGGCTGATTGTAGGGCCGTTTGCCGGAGCGTTCATCGGCGAACTGATGGGAGGCAGAGAGACGATGCAGGCCCTAAAGTCGGGACTTGGCTCGTTGTTGGGCTTCCTATTGGGCACAGTGGTAAAGTGTATACTTTGCGGTTATTTCATCTGGCAATTTATCATGGCATTGTGGTAAAAACGGGAAAAGTGCTTTTTTATTTTTTTAGCACCAAGCATGGCCGCCATCTGCAGCCGAAAGGTTATATTTGCTGCAATATTTTTACCTATTTATTATAATTATTCTAATTAACATCTAACAATCATGTCTAAATTCACACGAAGAGAATTTCTCAAGACAAGCGGAATGGCTTTGGCCGGATTGACCATCGCCCCGAGTTCCATTTTAGGAAGAAGTCACGGGCACATCCCCCCGACAGACAAGCTGAACATTGCTGCCATAGGCATAGGCGGCATGGGACACACCAACATCAACAACGTTAAGAATACGGAAAACATCGTTGCCTTGTGCGACGTAGACTGGAAGTATGCCAAAGGCGTATTCGACGAATTCCCCAAGGCAAAGAAGTATTGGGACTACCGGAAGATGTACGACGAAATGGGCAAATCCATTGACGCCGTCATCATAGCCACAGCCGACCATACACACGCCATCATCACAGCCGATGCCATGACCATGGGCAAGCACGTATATGTGCAAAAGCCGCTGACACACTCGGTGTACGAATCGCGCCTCCTCACCAAGCTGGCCAAATCTACCGGAGTCGTTACGCAGATGGGCAACCAAGGCTCGTCGGACGAAGGCACCGACTTGGTATGCGAATGGATATGGAACGGAGAAATAGGTGATGTGTACAAAGTAGAGTGCGCCACCGACCGTCCAATCTGGCCGCAAGGCTTGAATGCCCCCGAAAAGGCCGACCGCATTCCCAAGACCTTGGATTGGGATTTGTTTACAGGTCCCGCCAAGCTGAATCCTTATAATGAAATCTACCACCCCTGGAATTGGCGTGGCTGGTGGGATTACGGCACCGGAGCCCTCGGCGATATGGCTTGCCACATCCTGCACCAGCCCTTCCGCGCACTGAAACTGCAATACCCCACCAAGGTAGAAGGCTCGTCCACCCTGCTGCTCAACGCATGCGCACCCCAGGCACAGCACGTCAAACTCACCTTCCCCGCCCGCGACAACATGCCCAAGGTGGCCATGCCCGAAGTCGAAGTGCACTGGTATGACGGAGGCATGATGCCCGACCGTCCCGCAGGCTTCCCCGAAGGCAAGCAGCTGATGCAGAGCGGAGGCGGACTCACCATCTTCCACGGAACGAAAGACACCCTCATCTGCGGCTGCTACGGACAGAACCCGTGGCTGCTCTCCGGCCGCGTGCCCAACGCGCCGAAGGTATGCCGCCGCGTGCCCAACGCCATGGCCGGCGGACACGAGATGGACTGGGTGCGTGCTTGCAAGGAAAGCAAAGAGAACCGCGTGCCCTGCAAGTCCGACTTCTCGGAAGCAGGACCCATGAACGAAATGGTAGTGATGGGCGTCCTCGCCATCCGCCTGCAAGGCCTCAACAAGACCCTCGAGTGGGACGGAGCCAACATGCGATTCACCAACATCGGGCCGGACGAGACGCTGCGCACCGTCATCAAAGACGGATTCAAGATTCACAACGGGCACCCCACCTTCGACAAGACCTGGACCGAGCCCGTCAACGCCCAGCAGTTTGCCGCCGAGCTCATCAAGCACAACTACCGCGAAGGCTGGAAGCTGCCCGACATGCCCAGATAACCCACGACCGCAACTACACTACGGAGGAGGCAAAACCTTCACCTCGGTGAACACCTCTCCTTCACCTCGGTGAACCGGCCTCCTTCACCTCGGTGAACAACGTGCCTTCACCCCGGTGAACCAACCGCCTTCACCCCGGTGAACCTGCGACCCACAATACAAGGCAGGGCGGAAGACCACCCTGACGGACACATAACTTATTAACATTTAAAACATTACGCACAACAATGAAAAAAGCAATCTATTCACTGGCCTGCTGCCTGGCGGCAGGCTCGCTGGTGGCCTGCGGAGGCGGCCAGAAGAAACAACAGGCCAACGCCGACGAGGCACAGACCAAAACCGAAAGCGCCGTGCCCGAATACCGCGTGCTCGACAATCCCCAAGTCAGCCTCGACGAATTCACCAAGGACAAGGACGGCTACTACGTCATCTTCGACGGCAAGTCCATGAAAGGCTGGCGCGGATACGGCAAGGAGAACGTGCCCGCCCGCTGGATCATCGAGGACGGATGCCTCAAGTTCAACGGCAGCGGAGGCGGCGAGGCACAGGTGGCCGACGGCGGCGACCTCATCTTCTCGCACAAGTTCAAGAACTTCGAGCTCGAGTTCGAGTGGAAAGTATCCAAGGGCGGCAACTCAGGTATCCTCTACCTGGCACAGGAAGTCATGTCCAAAGGTGCCGACGGCAAGGAAGTGCTCGAGCCCATCTACATCTCGGCACCCGAATACCAGCTGCTGGACAACGAGAACCA
>CALUIF010000082.1 GCA_944320635.1 uncultured Bacteroides sp.
AGTGCCCCGTGCGGTCGCCCCGCAGCACGAGGGTCTTGAACACGCACTCTATGTCTTCGCCCAGCGAGGCGGCCACGTGCACGGCGCTCAGGTCGCTCTCGTCCACCTCGTAGGGAATCAGTTCGTAAGCCACCCCGGCCTTATCGAGGAGGCGGGCGGCATTGGTCTTGTTTATCTTTTCTTTCGGCATACTGCAAGTGTTTGGTGTATATATATAATATGGTGTAAAACGCTGCCCTCAGGCGGTGAAGATACCCCATGCATGGGATGTCTTTGTACCCCTTGCATGAGGTGTCTTTGTACCCCATGCATGGGGTATCCTTGCACCCCTTGCAAGGGATATTTTCAGAGGTCAACATGCCCCTGCAAGACGACCCACTGTGACCCTTCGGCAAGGGTATCTGATACCCGTGGCAAAGAGTCAAGCACCGGGCAGGTCGAGCTCCTGCCGCAAGAAGCGGGGGGTGTGGCCCAGGGGGCTGAGGGCTACCTGCTCGGGCGTGCCGCAAGAGAGCACCTGCCCTCCGCCGCGGCCTCCCTCGGGACCCATGTCTATCACATAGTCGGCCATCTTGATGACGTCCAGGTTGTGCTCGATGACGACCACCGTGTTGCCCTTGTCCACCAGCCGGTTGAGCACGGCCAGCAGCACGCGTATGTCCTCGAAGTGCAGGCCCGTGGTGGGCTCGTCCAGTATGTAGAGCGTTTTGCCCGTGTCGCGCTTGGACAGCTCAGTGGCCAGCTTCACGCGCTGGCTTTCGCCGCCGGAGAGGGTGGTGCTCGACTGCCCGAGCTTGATGTAGCCCAGGCCGACGTCTTGTATCACCCTTATCTTGTTCAGTATCTGGGGCACGTTTTCGAAGAACTCCACGGCCTGGTTGATGGTCATATCGAGCACGTCGGCAATGCTTTTGCCCTTGTAGCGTACCTCCAGCGTCTCGCGGTTGTAACGCTTGCCGTGACACACCTCGCAAGGCACGTACACATCGGGCAGGAAGTTCATTTCGATGGTCTTGTAGCCATTGCCCTGGCAGGCTTCGCATCGCCCGCCGCCCACGTTGAACGAGAAGCGTCCCGCCTTGTAGCCGCGTATCTTGGCTTCGGGCAGGCCGACGAAGAGGTTGCGGATGTCGGCGAACACCCCTGTGTAAGTAGCCGGGTTGGAGCGGGGCGTGCGCCCCAGGGGCGACTGGTCGACGTTGACCACCTTGTCTATATACTCCACACCCTCGATGACGTCGTAAGGCAAGGGGTCTTGCAGGGAACGGTAGAAGCGCTGGGAAAGGATGGGCTGCAGTGTCTCGTTGATGAGCGTGGACTTGCCGCTGCCCGACACGCCGGTGACGCAGATGAGCCTGCCCAAGGGGAACTCCACGTCCACACCCTTCAGGTTGTTGCCCCGCGCCCCGCGAATCCAGAGGCTGTGCCCGTTGCCCTTGCGCCGCTCGCGGGGCACCTCGATGGCACGCTCTCCGTTGAGGTATTGCGAAGTAAGGGTGTGCGTGCGCAACATCTCCTGCGGGGTGCCGGCGAAGACCACTTCCCCACCCAACCGTCCGGCCTTGGGACCCATGTCTATCACATAGTCGGCGGCCAGCATCATGTCCTTGTCATGCTCCACCACGATGACGGTATTGCCAATGTCGCGCAGCTCCTTCAGCGAGTGGATGAGCCGCTGGTTGTCGCGCTGGTGCAGGCCTATGCTCGGCTCGTCGAGTATGTAGAGCACGTTGACCAGCTGCGACCCTATCTGCGTGGCCAGGCGTATGCGCTGGCTTTCGCCGCCGGACAGGGACACGGCACTGCGGTTGAGCGACAAGTAGTCGAGCCCCACGTCGAGCAGGAACTTGAGGCGAGTGCGTATCTCCTTCAGTATCTCGGCGGCTATCTGCCGCTGCTTGTTGTCGAGGTGCTCGTCTACGTGCATGAGCCAGTGGTACAGCTCGCCTATGTCCATCGTGGAGAGTTCATAGATATTCTTGTCGTGGATGCGGAAGGACAGTGCCTCCTTGTTGAGCCGCGCGCCGTGGCACTCGGGGCAGGTAGCCGTCTTGGCAAACTGTTCGGCCCACTTCTGCGCGGTGGCCGAGGCGTCTTTGTCTTGCAACATCTGTATGTACTTCACCACGCCCTCGAAGGTGACGAAGTAATCGCTCGAAGTGCCTATCAGGTCGCTCTTGATGCGTATCCGCTCGCCCGACCCGTAGAGTATTTCATCGATAGCCTCGTCGGGCAGTTCGGCCACGGGGGTCTTCAACGTGGCCTCGTACTTCTCGAGCAAAGATGCTATTTGCCAGAATATCATGCTGTTCTTATACTTCCCCAAGGGGGCGATGGCTCCTTCGGATATGGAGAGGGTGCGGTCGGGTATCACTTTGTCTATATCTATCTGACTCACCACGCCCAGTCCCTTGCACTTGGGGCAGGCTCCCTGCGGAGAGTTGAACGAGAAGTTGTGGGGGGCCGGTTCGCGATACGACAACCCGGTGACGGGGCACATCAGCCGCTTGCTGTAGTGGCGAACGGCAGCCGTATCGATGTCGAGAATCATCAGCAGGCCATCGCCCTGGCGCATAGCGGTAGCCACGCTGTTTTTCAGTCGGGCTTCGTCTTTCTCCGAAGGCACCAGCTTGTCTACCACCACCTCCACGTCGTGGTTCTTATAGCGGTCGAGCTTCATGCCGGGCAGGGCTTCGCGCACCTCGCCGTCTACACGGACGTAGAGGTAGCCTTTCTTCCTCACCTGCTCGAACAGTTCTTTGTAGTGGCCCTTGCGGTTACGCACCAAGGGGGCGAGTATGTACACGCGCCTGCCACTGTATTCCTTCAGAATGAGTTGCAGTATCTGCTCTTCGGTGTACTTCACCATCCGCTCGCCCGACAGGTAAGAGTAGGCTGTGCCGGCACGGGCGTAGAGCAGGCGGAGGAAGTCGTAAATCTCCGTCGTGGTGCCTACCGTGGAGCGCGGGTTCTTGTTGGTGGTCTTCTGCTCGATGGAGATAACCGGGCTCAGTCCTGTTATCTTGTCTACATCGGGCCTTTCCAGGTTGCCCAGGAAGTTGCGGGCGTAGGCCGAAAAAGTCTCTATATAGCGGCGTTGCCCTTCGGCAAAGATGGTATCGAACGCCAGCGACGACTTCCCGCTTCCGCTCAGTCCGGTTATCACCGTCAGGCTATTACGGGGGATTTGCGCGTCGATGTTCTTCAGATTGTGCACCCGGGCACCATAAATGTTGATGTATTCTTTTTCTTCTGTTGTCGGCATATTTCTTTTCACCCAGCTAAACATTCGTGCAAAAATAACGTTTTATCCCCAAATATCGGACGAAAGCCTGCAATATTTCTGTTTTAACACGACATTTCACCTTCACCTGCCGAATGGCGAAGTGGCGTTCTGCCCGCGCCAAAGAGGCTCTTTGCAGGCGTTCATAGCGACGGAGCGCCAGCACATTAGCGACGGAGCGCCTACACGATGGTAACAGGCCCCCAAAATCAAGGCAACGGAACACCTGCCCGGAAGCCCTTCGAAGCGAGGTTTTCCGGCGTAATCGGTCTATTAATTCGGCACATTATTTATTTCTTAACGCAATACGTTGGCAAGAATGCCACAATATTCCTACCTTTGCCTTCAATTTGGAAAATTGTGAACGAAAACCATACCTGTCATTCATGAAAGTCATTACACGTGCTATCTATATACTGTGCCTCACCGCCGCATGCAGCATAGGGGCATGGGCGCAGGAAAACCAATCGTACTTTCTGCACACCGTAGAAAAAGGCCAAAGCCTGTACTCCATATCCAGCATGTACGGGGTAAGCCAGGCGGACATCATCAAGCTGAATCCCGGAAGCGACGACAAGATATACATCGGCCATAAGCTACGTATCCCCCGCAAGGCCGACGAAGGGCAACAGGGAACCTTCCACACCATTGCGGCAGGCGAAACACTCTACCGCCTGACGGTGACCTACAACGTGAGCGCCAAAGCCATCTGCGACGCCAACCCCGGCCTAAGTGCCGACAACTTCCGCATCGGGCAAGTGATACGCATCCCCTCGGCCGACACCCAAAGCACGGCACAACAGGCAGCTGCCACCACCGCACCGCAAAGCGGCATACAGCCCCCGGTAGAATCGCGTTGCCGCGAAATGCACAAGGTGAAACGCCGGGAGACGGTGTACAGCATCAGCCGCCTCTATGGCATTACGGAAGAAGAATTGCTGGCCGCCAACCCCGAACTGGAAGGCAAGACAAAAATAAAACGGGGAAAGATGTTGTGCATACCCTACCCCGCCGCCAAGACCATGCAACCTACACACCAGCAAAGCATTCCCTCCGACAGGGAGCTGTTCAGTGAAAACACGCCTAAAAGCCAGCGGTTCAAGACCATCAAGGCAGCAGTCATTCTACCCTTCCTGGACGCCCCGCAAGAATCGGCACGCATGGTGGAATATTACGAAGGCTTCCTCATGGCCGTAGATAGCTTGAAGCGCAAAGGTACGTCCATCGATGTATATGCCTACAACGCCAACGCAGACAAAAACAGCATCAACACGCTGCTCGCCAAGCAAGAGATGAAGGAGATGGACATCATATTCGGCCCTGCCTACCAACAACACATCGAGCCATTGGCCGACTTTGCAAAGGACAACGGCATCAGGATGGTAATACCCTTTTCGTCCAAAGACAATACGGTATTCCAAAACGCCTCCATCTACCAGATAAATACCCCGCAGTCGTACCTGTATTCCGAAGTGTACGACCATTTTGTACGCCAGTTTCCCAACGCAAACGTCATCTTCATCGAGGCCAGCCAAGGGGCACGCGAAAAGGCAGAATTCATAAAAGGACTGAAAGAAGAATTGCGCAACCGCTCTATCCCTACCACCAGCCTGAAAGAAGATGTCACGGCAGAATCCCTGAAAGCAGTCCTGGCCAACGGGCGCCCCAATGTATTCATACCGACATCGGGCAGCAACCTTGTGCTACTGAAATTGCTCCCCCAACTGACAGTAGTGGTACGCGAATTGCCCGAAAGCAACATCCATCTTTTCGGCTACCCCGAGTGGCAAACCTATACGAACGACCACCTGGAAGCTTTCTTTGAATTGGACACTTACTTCTACTCCTCCTTTTACACCAACAACCTGCTGCCCGCAGCCGTCAACTTCACCAAAAACTACCGCAAGTGGTATGGCAAAGATATGGACGAACGCTACCCGAAATACGGCATGCTGGGCTTCGACACGGGCTACTACTTCTTAAAAGGATTGGCCGATTACGGCACCGATTTCGAGAAAAACATGCAGCGCATGCAACTTATACCCATTCAAACCGGATTCAAGTTCCAACGCGTAAACAATTGGGGCGGTTTCATCAATAAGAAAGTGTTCTTCGTTCACTTCACCAAAAACTACGAACTGGTAAAGCTTGACTTTGACTGACTGAATGTTTAAACGACCATTAGCATGAAACTGAAAAAACTCATCACCGCCATTTTCCTGCTGGCTTGTGCCTGCACTTTGTCCATACACGCCCAAGTGGGAGAACAACGGCATAACTTCGCACTAGGCATCAATGGAGGCATCAACCTGAACAGTGTGAGCTTCTCGCCCACTGTGCAGCAAAAGAACCTGATGGGCATGACAGGAGGTATCACGGCACGCTACATTTCAGAAAGGTATTTCAAAATGATTTGCGGAGCACAGCTCGAAGTAAACTTCTCGCAACACGGTTGGAGCGAATATTACGAAGATTATCCCGATGTAGGCTACACACGCACTATGAACTACGTGGAAATCCCCTTCCTTGCACATTTGGCTTTCGGGAAAGAAAAGGGACTGCAATTCTTTATTCACGCCGGCCCGCAGATAGGTCTGCTCTTGGGCGACAGCTATACCATAAAAGGAGACTGGGAATCGCTGACCAGCAGCAATACCAACATCGTGACTGAACAACACGATAAGTCCATCGAAAACACTTTCGATTATGGCATTGCGGGAGGTGCAGGCGTAGAGCTCCGCACCAAAGCCGGCAACTTCATCGTGGAAGGCAGGTACTACTACGCCCTGTCCGACTTTTATGGAAGCACGAAGAAAGACTTCTTCTCACGCTCCGCACACGGGGTTATTACAGCCAAGGTGACTTATCTGTTCGACATCACCCGCTAAACCGCACTTACCGTTTCCTTAAATATATAATGGTAGGCAGATGATCGCTATACCCATTAAGCCATGTCCGCCCGCCATGGGTGCGAAGCGGATAGCCTTCATACTTACCGTCGTGCTGGAAAAGATAGTCACGGCTAAATATTTCATGCCCGATATAGCGTAACCCCCGCCGTGACTTCAGCAAACTACGCGATACCAGAATCTGGTCAAATAAGTTCCACTTGCCCCGATAGAGCAAGGTTCCCTCGCCTTCATCCTCCAGCGTCTCCCACCAAGGATTGTAAAATTCCCCCTTCTTCACCTCGCCGGGATACTTACGGGCACCTAACTCTTGCAGACTTTCATCCATAGGATCATCATTCATATCGCCCATCACAACGATTTTCATCCTACGGCTCTCACGCAACAACGAGTCTTTCAATGCCCGAACCTGACGGGCAGCATGTACCCGTACAGGCGACTCTGCTCCCCGCGAAGGCCAATGGTTTACTATCACGCACAAGCGCTCGCCGGCAAGCCGCCCCTCTACAATCAAGAATCCGCGTGTAGGGTGCAACGTATCCCCTTGATAGGGTGCAGAGGGCACCAACCGAACATGATTTACGCAGAACTGAACCGTGTCGTACAACAAGGCGCAATCGATGCCACGCTTGTCCGGTCCTTCGCGATGCACATATTTGTAGCGCGACAATTCGGGACAGGCCAGCAAATCGTCCAACACCCTGTGGTTTTCCACTTCAGCCACTCCGATAAACGCAGGCCCATCGGGCACCCGTTCTCGCGAAAGACTGGAGAGCACCTTGGCCAGGTTCTTCAACTTCGAGGTATACTTATGCGCATTCCACCGATAACTACCCTGCGGCAAGAAGTCATAATCATTTTTGCCTTCATCGTGGATGGTATCGAACAGATTCTCCAGATTATAAAACGCCACGCTGTAAAGCTTCCCGCGCTCTTTGTCTCGGCCGCTTGCCCCCATGCATATTAAGCAAAGGACACAGAATAGAAAGAGATTCTTCTTCATTGTACACAATATATCATATATTTCTTTGCAAAAATACGGATTACTTTCGGATATTCATTCCACTCACTAAACGAATGCAAAACTTTCTGCTCCACAAAGTGGCGCAAAGAGCCCCGCTATGTTTGGCGGAGAGATACATAGAAGCGACCTCAGAACGGAAAAAATCAAAAATATTTCTTCACATTCTTTTCTATCTCAGAGAAATGAATTACCTTTGCCGCTCGAAAACAAGACCATTACACACTATTGTTACCAAAACCAATAGAACACTGAGTATAAATTTAAAAAGCAGATAAAGATATGAAAAAAGGTATCCATCCCGAAAATTACCGTCCGGTAGTATTCAAAGATATGTCAAACGGCGATATGTTCCTGTCCCGTTCTACATGCGGCACAAAGGAAACCATCGAATTCGAGGGTGAAACTTATCCGTTGGTAAAGCTCGAAATCTCCAGCACCTCCCACCCGTTTTATACCGGTAAGTCTAAGTTGGTTGATACTGCAGGCCGCGTAGATAAGTTCATGAGCCGTTACGGTAATCACAAGAAATAATTTCGTTCCTCATTTTTAAGTGAAAGGAGCTGCGCCGTGATTTGGCGTGGTTCCTTTTTTTGTATTCGCGGTTTATCAGAAAAAAGCCGGGCATCTGTGCTTGGGGTATGAAATAAAAAACTTACCTTTACGGAGACCAAATTCTCTACCTTATGAAACATTTTTTTGCCATCTGCCTTGTGGCTATCCTTTGCACAAGCACTGGATGGGCAAAACAAGAACCCATCACAGAGTACATCAGCGTGAAAGGCACATTGAAACGAGCCTACAACCAGGCACCGGAAGGAGCCCCCATCAACATCAAGCTGGTCATGAAAATCAGCGAGTCGAAGCAATACCCCAGCGGCATCTACTACTTGGCCGACCTGGAAGGACAACAGACACTGATACCCAAAGCCGACCTTAGTTATATAGAGTGGGCAAAACCCGAAAGCTTGACTGAATTCTGGCAACAAACCTACCTGACCTGCCACTTCTACGAACAACTCGCCGAAAGAGCCAAAACCAACGACCTGCGCCAAGAAGTTGAAGCCGAAAGCCAAGAATACCTCGAACACCTCAACGAAATTATCTACGAAGATGACTACATTGCCTCGTATGTGCAAGGCATATTGGCCAAGCTATGCGGTGCCAACGTCACTACCAGCCGCAACGGCAACCTGAACGTACTTATCATCCAATCGTCCGAACCCACCTCATTCATGCTGCCCGGCGGAAACATCATCGTCAGCACAGGACTACTGTGCACCCTCGATTCGGAAGCAGAATTGGCCGCCATCCTGTCCAGCGAAATAGGCCATTACCTCTACGACCACCAGGTAGCCAACGTGCGCCGCGCCGAGCAAAGAGCACAACGCGCATTGTTTTGGGCAGACGTCTTCAGCAGCGTGGCCTACAGCTACGATGCCGACTTCTATTACAATGGCGATTGGCGCAACCTGGGTGCCAGCTTTGTAGCCGATATAGGCTCCATCATTTCCCTGCTCAGCATACCGGTTGTCAATCGCCTGGGCATGAATTACTCCGAAGGGCAGGAGCGCGAAGCCGACCGCCTGGCCGTGCGCATCCTCAACTTCACCGGATACCCCGAAGACGCGCTGACCTCTGCCTTGAGGAAGGTGCGCGACTACTACCAGCGCAACCGCAGGCCGGAAGACATTCTGCGCTACAACAGCATCGACGACATACAACAGCGCATCGAAGGCAAGCCCGAACCGGCAACAACACCAGCAGACAGGCCTTACCTGAAAAACACTTATGATGTGGTAAACTTCAACGCCAACCTGAACTACACAGCGGCATTGTATCAGGAAGCCATCATGCTAGCTCAGAAAAACATAAACAACCAATTGGCCGACAGCCAGACTTACGTCACCCTCGTCCGCTCGAAGATGGCGCTCGACAACACCGAAGCCGTCAACAACGAATGCCTTGCCCTGCTGGACAAAGCCGATGAACTGTCAAGCCACGGTGCTCCCGACCTCGATGTCGGCAAGCAGCGCATCCTGCTCCTAATGCGCATGCAAAAGCAAAGCCGAGCTGTCGATGCCCTACAGGGATATATGGACATACTCACCGCCTACAAGCAGCAGCACCCGGCCGACCGCGACGAGCGGATATGGATTGACAAAGAACTGAATTGGGCGCAACTCATGATTCAGAAGATAAACAAGCTATAAAAAACGTCGCGGGGGCGTGGAACTGTCAAAGTCCACGCCCCCGCCTGCATTCCGCTCCCTGCTACTTACGGAAAGGAGGCTTTACCACTACTGCACAGAGTTTGCGGCCGCGCATGTCCAAGCACAGCTCCGTGCCGGGCTTGGCATACTCAGGCCGCACGTAGCCCATGCCGATGCCCACCTTGCGCAGGGGCGACATGGTGCCCGAGGTAACTCGGCCTATCTCCTCCTGCCCGTCGGCCGTACAAAGGGCATAGCCCGGGCGGGGAATGCCGCGCTCCACCATCTCGAAACCTACCAGACGGCGGGCGACGCCCTCAGCTTTCTGCCGCTCCAACATCGGGCGGTTGATGAAATTCTTCCCCTCGACGAATTTGGTAATCCACCCCAAACCGGCCTCGATGGGCGACGTGGTGTCGTCCAAGTCATTGCCATAGAGGCAGAAGCCCATTTCAAGGCGGAGCGTGTCACGCGCACCAAGGCCTATGGGCTTGATGCCAAACTCGGCTCCGGCTTCGAACACGGCGTCCCACACGCGCATGGCGGCCTCGGGGTAGAAGTACAGCTCGAAGCCTCCG
The DNA here is from genome assembly GCA_944320635.1 of uncultured Bacteroides sp. Classification (GTDB taxonomy): domain Bacteria; phylum Bacteroidota; class Bacteroidia; order Bacteroidales; family Bacteroidaceae; genus Bacteroides. The sequence continues at coordinate 10,005 of CALUIF010000082.1, forward strand.
GCGCCGGTGTAGCCAGTGTTGGAGATGATGACGTCCGGCTCACCCGCCAGCGGGCCATGGGTGAAGTGGTAGTAAGGGATGGCCGAGAGGTCGATGGAAGTGAGCTTCTGCAACGTCGCTAAGGCGCGGGGACCCTGCACGGCCAGCTGTGCCATGCGGTCGGAGGCATTCTCCAGCTCGGCGCCCTCAGTGTTGTGAGCGGTGCACCAAGCCCAGTCCTTGTCGATGTTGGCGGCATTCACCACCAGCAGGTACTTCTCGGGTTCATACTGGTAGACAAGCAAGTCGTCCACGATACCACCCGTCTCATTGGGCAGGCACGAGTATTGCACCCGTCCGGGGGTGAGGGCAGCTACGTCGTTGGAGGTCACCTTCTGGAGGAAGGCCAGCGCCTGCGGCCCCTTGACCCAGAATTCACCCATGTGCGACACGTCGAATACGCCCACCGAGTGGCATACCGTAAGGTGTTCGTCGATGATGCCCGAATACTCTATGGGCATATTGTATCCCGCAAATTCGTGCATCTTGGCACCCAGCGAGATGTGCTTTCCGGTAAATGGAGTGGTTTTCATTGTCAATGTTATCTGTTAGGGTTATAAAAAGTTATTTTCCTTACATCCGCCCGACGGGCCGGAAGCCGTCAGCGGCGGGCCGTCAGCTCGATGATTTTCACCACCACATCCCTTGCCTTCTCCATGCTCTGCACGGGCACGAACTCGTAGCGGCCGTGGAAATTGAGCCCCCCGGCGAAGATATTGGGGCACGGCAGCCCCTTGAACGACAGTTGCGCCCCGTCCGTTCCGCCACGGATGGCCCGGACGCGCGGTTCCACGCCTGCGGCCAGCATCGCCTCGCGGGCAATGTCCACCACGTGCATCACCGGCTCAATCTGCCGGCGCATGTTGTAGTACTGGTCGTGCAACTCCAGCGTCACCGTGCCCTCGCCATACTCCGTGTTGAGTGCGCAGGCCAGCCGTTGCATCAGCTGCTTGCGGGCGTCAAACCTCGCGCGGTCGTGGTCGCGGATGATGTAGTTCAATGTCGTCTGCTCCACCTCGCCCTGCATACCTGTCAAGTGGAAGAAACCCTCATAGCCCTCGGTGTGCTCGGGTGTCTCCCACGCAGGCAGCATGGAGATGAAACGGGCAGCCACGAGCATGGAGTTCACCATCTTGTCCTTAGCATAACCCGGATGCACGTTGCGCCCCTTGAAGGTGAGGCGGGCCGAGGCCGCGTTGAAGTTCTCAAACTCCAGTTCCCCCACTTCGCCGCCGTCCATGGTGTAAGCCCACTGGCAGCCAAACTTCTCAACGTCGAACTTGTGTGCGCCCAGCCCTATCTCCTCGTCGGGATTGAAGCCGATACGCACCCGCCCGTGCTCCACCTCGGGGTGCTGCTGCAGCCATACCACGGCAGAGACTATCTCGGCAATACCGGCCTTGTCATCGGCGCCGAGCAAAGTGTGGCCGTCGGTCACGATGAGATCCTCGCCCCGATGAGCCAGCAGCTCGGGGAAACGAGCGGGCGACAGCACTATCTGCTCGTCGGCACAAAGCACAATGTCGCCCCCGTCATACTGCTGCACAATGCGCGGACGGACGTTGCACCCCGACATGTCGGGACTCGTGTCCATATGGGCAATAAACCCGATGGTAGGCACCGGTCTGTCGGTATTGGCGGGCAAGGTGGCAAAGAGGTAGCCGTTGTCGTCAAGCGTCACGTCCTCCAGGCCAAGTCCTTCCAGTTCTTCTTTCAAGTAGCGGGCAAAGGTCATTTGTCCCGGCGTGCTGGGCGTCACCCCGGCATCTTCGCTCGATTGGGTATCGAAGCTGACGTACTTCAAAAAGCGTTCTACTAAGTCCATGGCACTATTCATGTTTTAATGATAATTGCGCCAAAGATAAGATAAAATCCGATAAGTAGGTGCACAAACCCTGCTGATAATTTATCCGACGATATGGCTGACTGGAACAAGAAGCAATAGATCCGAGAGAAAGAGAACAATTCAATCACTATCCTTATCCAATACCACCCGGAAGCCCAGCATGTACGCACTTCTCTGCATTGCCCTTTGCCCAAGCCACATCGTACAGGACATCAGACCCCGCATAACGGTAATGCTCTTGCCGCTCGCCACTCCGTGCCGCATACACCCACTCGGCATCGGTAGGCAACCTGAAGTTCAGCTTGGTACGCAAATTCAATGCTTCAACAAACTGCAAAGCGTCATACCAACTGACATCCGTCACCGGCAAGTTATCCCCCTTCATTTTCGACGGATTGTTTTTCATCACTTCCTTCCACAAGCCTTGGGTCACCTCGCACACACCAATGTAGTAATCGGAAAGCGTCACCCGGTGTTGCGGCATCTGCTCCTTCAGCCACTTGGTGGCAAACTGGGTTTCGCCCACCAAAGCCGCTTCCGTTTCACCCAATCTGAAGGTTCCGCCCTTTACCAGCACCATCTTCAATTTTTCTTTCCCAACCGTTACTTCCAGCGTATCGGGATTCGGTTCATATCGCACCCATAGAATAATGGAATTGGCAACGATCCAGATACCCAGTAACAGACCGAAGCATTTGCCGTATTTGGAAAAAAGGAGTTCTTTCATAATTTACCGTCATTAAAAATTTATTAGCTGTAAATATCTACTGAATTTATTTTATACTAAATGATTAGTCAATTACCCGTTTGAAACGTTCCCTAACTGGGAAAGATTTTTTTTCCTAACTGGGAAAAAATCTTTCTCTAACTGGAAAGGATTCTGAATTCCCATTTATCATAGAAACTAATTTTCAACATCTACTCAACGTAAGTAAGGTAGAAGCTGTGAAATAGGGATTTTGATGTCAATCATACCAAAACTGAAAGGAGCTATTTCGTAAGGATAATAATGGAATACATAACACATGTCTCCATCTACTTCCTCTCGGCTGATATTATTGCTTACGGAGAAATCGTTTTTTTTTCGCTGCGAAATGGTAGCACAATTGGTTTCATTCAAAACTAATTCGGTAAAAGCACAACAAATTTGAGCCATACCGGCATTTTGTAAACTGATTTCTTTTTCCAATCTCTTGCTCCAATCAAAAGAAAACAGTTTACATGAAAAAACTTGATTTTTCACATTTCTACACATAATCAATCTATGAAATATTCGTAATAATTTCTAACACAATACACAATAATACCAAAGACGATTCAACGATATACCACCTCCTACTCTCCTCCGATACAGGTCCGAGACAAGTCCGACAAAGTGACGGCGTATAGGGTCGGAGGTGGGTCGTAGAAAATACGGACATGGTACGACTGAAAATAGGGTAAAAAAGCCTCCAAAACGAGCAAAATTGTTAAAAATATTTTTCTTTTGAGGAAATAGGCCGGGATGCCGATACATTACAGAGTGATACCGACAGCACCCCCAACAATAAGCAAATGGCTTAATGTTTTATCCGACAGCAGGCAATTATCGAACAAATTATAGTCGGTATATAGCCGTATTCCGAGATGTTCTTTTGCGCGAAACGTGAATGATATGCCAGTCCCTATGCCAGCCCCCCAATGATTTTTCAGTACATAAACTGATGAATTTGCCGGCGGACAGTAATTCAGGCCAATCAGCGCTTTGCTTCCTATGAGGAAACGCGGAGAAAGAGGATAAGAAAAATACCCGTTGGCGGAATTAAATCTTTTATCAATTTAATTCCGCCAACGGGTGTAATAATACCAATCGGTTCATATCCGATTTCCGTTTTTGGGGACAAAAGTAGGATATGAGTTTGGGGAAAATTTGAAGATATATTTCAACTATATGCTGAAAATTTCACAAAAATAGAAGCCGATACTCGAACTTGAGCAAAAGAATCGCTACCTTTGTCTAAAATGTAGACGTATGAACCACGAATTACTCCAAGAGATTGAAAGGGGAACCCGGAGCGGGTTGCTGAAGAAAAGAATTATCACCTATTTGTACAACGGCAGCTCCACCATACCCGACTTGGCCAAAGAACTGGACCTGAGCATTCCTACCATCACCAAACTTATCAATGAGATGTGTGAGGGAGGCTACGTCAATGAATACGGCAAGTTGGAGACCACCGGCGGAAGGCACCCTAACCTGTATGGGCTGAATCCCCATTCGGGCTACTTCATAGGGGTAGACGTCAACAAGTTTGGAATCAACATAGCACTGATAAACTTCTGCGGAGAAACAGTGAAAGAAGGCATGAACCTCCCCTATAAGTTCGAGAACACCGAGGAAGCACTGGAGCAATTGTGCGAGTTGGCCCGCCACTTCATAGACGACACCCACATCGACCCAGACAAGATAATGAACATCTGTTTCAACATATCGGGGCGGGTGAATCCGGAATTAGGATATAGTTACAGCATTTTCAACTTCTCCGAGAAGGCATTGGCAGAAGTGCTGGGCGAGAAGCTGGGGCATCCCGTATGTATAGACAATGACACACGCGCCATGACTTATGGCGAATACATGAAAGGATGCGTAACGAATGAAAAAAACATCATATTTGTTAATGTCAGCTGGGGATTGGGCATAGGCATCATTATCGATGGGAAAATCTATACGGGCAAGTCCGGATTCTCGGGAGAATTCGGGCACGTTAATGTATTCGACAACGAAATCATCTGTCATTGCGGGAAAAAAGGCTGCTTGGAGACGGAAGCATCCGGCTCGGCCGCTCACCGCATATTACTGCAACGCATCCAGAACGGAGAAAGTTCCATCTTGTCCGACAGGGCTAAGGCTACTCGCCCTCCCCTCACCTTGGCAGAAATCATCGAAGCCGTCAACAAAGAAGACTTCCTCTGCATTGAAGTGGTAGAAGAAGTAGGACAAAAGTTAGGACGGTACATTGCCGGACTCATCAACATTTTCAATCCGGAACTGGTTATCATTGGCGGCAACATGTCGCTAACAGAAGACTACTTGACGCAACCCATCAAAACCGCCGTGCGCAAATATTCGCTCAACATGGTCAACAAGGATAGCGCCATTGTCACCTCCAAGCTGAAGGACAAAGCCGGTGTAGTGGGCGCCTGCATGATGGCACGAAGCAGGTTGTTTGAATAAGAATCTGTTTAAATTTTGCTCAGTCTTATTTTGAGGACTGTTTTCAAGGATATTTTTTGTTGCAGCGAGGTACGTAGCGGGCTACGTGATGAAGTACAACAGAAAAAGAGACCGGAAAGAGGCTTAAAAGCGACTCAAAAACGGCTTAAAAGAGACTCAAAAGAAGCTTAAAAGAAACTCAAAAAAGGCTTAATAAAAATCTTAAAAAAGAAATTTTAAACGCTCTAAGAAAAAAGAGGAATGTAAACAAATTAGGGCTGCCCTTGCAAAGAAAGGCAGCCCTTCATAGGAGAGCCTCTTGTCGGATTCGAACCAACGACCCCGAGATTACAAATCACGTGCTCTGGCCAACTGAGCTAAAGAGGCGGGTGGGTAAGCTTGCTATATCGCGCCGCTAC
>CALUIF010000083.1 GCA_944320635.1 uncultured Bacteroides sp.
CATAACTGGTATCAAGGTTATGAGTTCACCAATCAGATTATTGAAAGGGCTGGACAAGGCGTAATGACTTTGAACGGGAAACCACGCTCTGCTGCAGAATATTGTTATAACAGAAACAAACGTAACAGCAACGGTGAAGTGTCCGATGGCAGCAAGAAGTATTTCCTACCAGGTATCCGCCAAATGGAAAGTTCGTTGACTGCTTACTATAATGAATTTCCTGAATTTCAAAATAATTATTATTGGAGTTCATCCATAGGAGAACGGTGGGCCGGTACAAGCGGCGTAAACAATGAACGGGCCCGTGCCACAAAAATCAAGGCAAATGGAACTTACGAATCAAGTGGTGGCGGAGACGGAGATGGAACTCGGTATGCCTATGAATATTTCAATGAAAATGGTGAACGGAGAGGAGGTTATGCTTTACGTAATACAGAACTACGCATCCGTGCCTTCCGTGTAGATTTAGAACCAATAACCGAATAATTCACAGAGGCGCGCAGCATTTTGTAACAACTAATTACCTCCTCCCCACCCTTCCGTCCCGCAGGTACCAAGTTCGTACCATCTTCGTACCAACTTCGTACCATGTTCGTTCTTTATCCGGCACTATAGATACGAACATGATACGAAGATGGCACGACCTCATGTCACATCATTTTACTCTTTAACCGGCATTAGCCCTGCCGCGTTCGACCCCGCTGGGGTCGGTGTATGCTCGTATATTCAGCAACCGCAGGTACCACTGCGTGGCACACTACCAGACAACTCCACTGAAAGCCAATATGGACGCGCAATATTACATTTGGATTACAAAAAGACATCCAAAACTGCGATTACCATGCCGAATGATTGATATATATCAAGAAAGAGCAGTAAAACGATAAAAAAGTACCGCGAAGATTTTTGTGTTATAAAACATATGTTTACCTTTGCACAGGTAAAAAGAAAAGCTAAGCGCATTGACGAGTTTTCAATAGGTATTAGCTTATTTGAGATTTGTTTTTAGGATTAACAATTAAAAGAGAAAGTAGGTATTATGAAACGTTTTGGATTGACCATTGCGGCAGCACTCTGCCTGAGCGTAGCTGCTTTTGCAGCCGGAAACCAACCCACCACTGAGAAATGGGAAGTGAAAATCAATGTAGAGAAGCTGAGCAAGTACTTGAAGCTGGACAGCAAGCAGACGGAGGAAGTGGCCAACATCTGCGAATTCTTCAGCGAGCAGATGAGCCGTGCCAACTATGCAAAGAAGGACAAAGACCAGCTGATGCGCAACGCTGTGTACGGCAACTTGAAGCTGATGAAGAAGACGCTGGACGCAAAGCAGTATGCCGACTACGCACGCGTACTGAACGCTACGCTTCAGAACAAGGGTATCAAAATTGACTGATTCCCCTCAACGAAAGGAAACACCCCTTGAAGGGTACAGATAGACGAAAGGCACCGGTTTGCCCAACCGGTGCCTTTCTTTTTTTTCACGCCCGAAGCCGGGCACGGCACGCATCACTTCACCGTGACCAGCGTAGCCCCGAAACCGTATTCGCGAAAAGAGGCATCTTGGGAAGTGCAGGCGGGATACTTGCGTTTCAGTTCGTCGAGCAGAGCCTTGCGGAGCACGCCTTCACCCTTGCCGTGGATAAAGACGATGCGCTGCCCGTGCTTGTTTTTGTTCTGCTCCATGACTTCGCGGAACTTGTCGAGCTGATAGTTCAGCATCTCGCTGTTCGACATGCCGCGGGTATCGTCCAGCAGTTCACCGATATGCAGGTCTACCTCGATGATGCCGGGCTTTCCGCCCTGCTTGTCGTGGCTCTTGGGGCGGGTGGGCGACGGGGCATCGGTGGCTTTCTTCTGCGTCAACGCCTCGCGCAACTCATCGGCCGAGACAAAGACCTGGCGGACAGGCCGGTCATCCTTGACCACATCGTAAAGCAGGGCCGGGGTCTCGAAGAAGTCGGTGGGCTGGAAGGTGTGCAGCTTATAGAACTTCACCACATCAATGCGAAGCTCCACCCCTACGGCAGGCTTCAGGGCAAACGGGCGGTTGTCTTTGAATGCCACCAGCTGTACGGCCACACGCTCGTGCTCGTTGAGGGCAGACTTCTCGAACTCTTCCAACAGCAGCTTGGTATTGGGCTCCACCAAGCCATGCGAACGCACTGTCCACGCCTTGCCTTCGGCACTGAGGTAGGTGTAGTACAGGTAGTAGTTGCTGTCGTTCACCAGGTAGGCCTCGAAAGGCGTGGTGCTTACGGCCTTGATGTCTTCGGGCACAAAGGCGAGGTAAACGTTGAGCACATCGCCACCCTTCATTTCCGGCTGACGGTACACTGATATCTCAGGCTTGGGAAGCGAAGCCGCGGGCGACGGGGCGCTATCCGCTCCGGGACGGGACGGTTGCTCCACCGCCTTCTTGCCCCCTGAAGCCGGACGGAAAGCCGGGGCGGGAATGTTGTAATCATCCGTCTCCACCACCACGCACTCGCGCACGGGCATGGGAATGTCGAAACCATCGGCATCTTCTACCAACACAATGTCTTTGCCTTGAAAACCGGTGACCGTACCGCCACCCACTTCGTTCAAGAAGCGCACTTTATCTCCTATTTTCATCTTCGTATCTGTTTAATAAATGAAATCGTAGCGCAAAAATAATGATTCCGCCTGAAATATACGTACCTTTGCCCGCTGTAAAACATATCCGTATGACAGAAGACCCCAGACACATCTGCATCAGCGACTATAACTACCCGTTGACAGAAGAGCGCATAGCCAAGTTTCCACTGCCCGTGCGCGACCAGTCGAAACTGCTGGTGTACCGCCATGGCGACATCAGCGAAGATACCTTCACCTCCCTGCCCCACTACCTGAAGGAAGGCGACCTGATGGTGTTCAACAACACCAAGGTGATACAGGCACGGCTGCACTTCCGGAAGGAGACGGGCGCACTCATCGAGGTGTTTTGCCTGGAACCCATCGAGCCGAACGACTATGCACTGAACTTCCAGCAGACGGAACATGCCGCCTGGCTGTGCATGATAGGCAACCTGAAGAAATGGAAAGAAGGCACACTGCAACGACAGCTGACCGTAAAAGGCCGACCGCTGACGCTGACCGCCACACGAGGCGAGTGCCACGGCACCAGCCACAGGGTGGACTTCCGGTGGGACAACGCGGAAGTGACCTTTGCCGACATCCTGGAGATGTTTGGCGAACTGCCCATCCCCCCCTACCTGAACCGTGCCACGCAGGAAAGCGACAAAGAGACTTACCAGACCGTCTACTCCAAGATAAAAGGCTCGGTGGCCGCCCCTACCGCCGGACTGCACTTCACCGACAGGGTGCTGGCCGCACTCGACCGCGAAGGCATCGAACGTGAAGAACTGACCCTGCACGTGGGTGCCGGTACCTTCCGCCCCGTAAAGAGCAAAGAGATAGAGGGCCACGAAATGCACATTGAGTACATCTCCGTGCCAAGATATACTTTGCAACGGCTGATAGACCATGACGGACAGGCCATAGCCGTAGGCACTACATCGGTACGCACACTGGAAAGCCTGTACCACATTGGCGCAGCCCTCATCCGCCACCCCGAAACGGAAGACGACGACCTGCACGTGCGCCAATGGCAACCCTACGAACCGACCGGACCGGAAGAAAAAGAGATTGACGCCGTGACAGCTCTGCAAGCCGTGGCCGACTATCTGGACCGCAACGGGCTGGAGACCTTGCATACAGGCACACAAATCATCATCGCCCCGGGCTACCGCTACCGCATAGTAAAAGCCATGGTGACCAACTTCCACCAACCGCAAAGCACCCTACTATTGCTCGTGTCGGCCTTCATTGGCGACAACTGGCGACGCGTCTACAGCTATGCCCTTGAGCACGGTTTCCGTTTCCTGAGCTATGGGGACTCGTCGCTGCTTATCCCGTAAGCAACGGCGTCATGACGTTAAGAAATCAGTCATTTATCTCAACACTACAACATGAATAGAGACAACAACCAAGAGATGTTTCCCGTAGTAGACGAAGAAGGGAATATCACCGGAGCCGCCACCCGCGGCGAATGTCATAATGGGAGCCGACTGCTGCATCCGGTGGTGCATCTGCATGTATTCAACCGGCAAGGACAACTGTACCTGCAAAAGAGACCCGCCTGGAAAGACATACAGCCCAACCGATGGGATACTGCCGTAGGCGGACATGTAGACTTGGGAGAAAGCGTGGAGCAGGCACTGAGGCGTGAGACACAAGAAGAACTGGGCATTACCGACTTCACCCCCGAGAGGCTGGAACACTATGTTTTCGACTCTGCGCGTGAGCGTGAGCTGGTATTCGTACATGCCACTACATACGACGGCGACATCCATCCTTCCGACGAACTGGACGGAGGACGCTTTTGGAGCACAGAGGAAATAAAGGAAAACTTAGGAAAAGGCATTTTCACCCCCAACTTTGAAGGAGAGATTGAACGCGTACAGGTGCTGCGCATACGCATTCTGGGGTAATCTTTCATCCGCGGATGAAAAATATAATTCTCATTTATAGCATTTTCAACATCAACTTACCAACGACAACAAATATATCCTCATGAGCGATTTTGATATTCTAAATAAATTTGACGACGAAAAGCTTATAGACGTTGTGAAAAACTATAAGCGTTATGGCTATGATGACGAACTTCGTGATTATGCCATCAAATTATTGGAAGAAAGAGGCTGGAGCGTGGAGGATTTGAAAATGTTCGGTTATTTGGAAAATCCCAATTACGAAGAGGCATTGATACAATACAAGGCTTATTGCAGGAATTCGCTGATAGCTGTCTGCGTTTTGGTATTAAGTCTTGGCATGCTGGCACCCATCTATCTGATATTGGTATTCATGGCATATCAAAATGTAAGCAAGTTCTACCAAGCATTAGGGAGAAAAGAAGAAGCTGTATTCTCCTTTGATCTGTTTTGGCATATTTTGTTGTTCCCTTATCAGAAAAACAAAATGAAAGAGGTGTTGAAAGGAATAAGATAAGTTTATGGCAAGGTCGAAAAAACAGGCCCAATGCGATTGTACTCACCCAACCAATAGTGTCCGATAGTTATCAGAGGCATTGACTGCCACCGCTAACCACTGGACACTAACTATTTACAACAGGAGGTTCGCCCTTAGCGTGCAAGGCTTTGAACAACCTGCATCACCTGACGGCCTATTTCCTCGGCTTCCTCTTGCGTGTGGGCTTCGCTATACACGCGGATAATAGGTTCGGTATTACTCTTGCGCAAGTGCACCCATTTATCCGGGAAATCGATTTTTACACCATCAATGTCGTTGATTTCTTCATTCTTATACAGCTCTTTCACCTTGGCCAGAATGGCATCCACATCCGTATCGGGAGTCAGGTCGATGCGGTTCTTTGCCATGAAATAAGCGGGATAAGTGGCACGCAATTCGCTCACCTTCTTTCCCTCGTGTGCCAAATGGCTAAGGAAAAGGGCTATGCCTACCAAGGCATCGCGACCATAGTGGCTGGCCGGATAAATGACACCGCCGTTGCCCTCGCCACCAATCACGGCACCTACTTCCTTCATCTTGGTCGTGACGTTCACCTCGCCTACGGCCGAAGCATAGTACTGGCCGCCATAACGGGACGTAACATCACGCAAGGCACGGGTAGAGCTGAGGTTGGAAACCGTGTTGCCCGGAGTGTGTTTCAGCACATAGTCGGCCACCGTAACCAGCGTGTATTCCTCGCCATACATGCGGCCATCCTCGCAAATCATAGCCAGACGGTCTACATCGGGGTCTACCACAAAAGCCACATCACAACCGCCTTTCTTCATCAACGCCATAATATCGCCCAGGTTTTTCTCCAAAGGTTCGGGATTGTGCTGGAAGTCGCCGGTAGGCTCGCAATACAGTTTTTCCACCTGCTTAACGCCCAGTGCCTCCAGCAAGCGCGGCAGAATAATGCCACCCACCGAGTTGACACAATCAATAGCTACCTTGAAGTCGGCTTTACGAATAGCCTCAACATCGACCAAATCGAGTGCCAGCACACTGTCTATATGCTTTTGATTATACGTGAGATCTTTACGATAAGTGCCCAAGCTGTCTACTTCGGCGAAGGTAAAGTCTTCAGCTTCGGCAATGCGCAATACTTCATTGCCTTCTTCCTTGTTAAGGAACTCGCCTTTTTCGTTGAGCAGTTTCAGGGCATTCCACTGCTTGGGGTTGTGCGAAGCCGTAAGGATGATGCCACCGCTGGCACCTTCCATCGTCACTGCCAGTTCTGTGGTAGGCGTCGAGGCCAAGTCGATATCGACTACATCCCAGCCCATCCCCATCAGGGTACCGACCACCACGTTTTTCACCATTTCACCGGAGAGGCGCGCATCGCGTCCCACCACGATTTTATTACTTTTTACCGTACATGTCTGCCGGATAAACTTAGCATAAGCAGATGTAAACTTCACAATGTCGAGTGGATTCAACCCCTCACCGGCCTTTCCTCCGATAGTGCCACGGATGCCGGAAATAGATTTAATAAGCGTCATAGAGTTAATAGATTTGGTACTTAATGTCGTAATAGAAAGGAACTACGCTGGACAACGCGTATGTCGTACCCATCTTCGAGGGAACTATCAGCTTGACGTGAGCACGGTCGCGCACGTACTCCAGCGGAACCAGCCAACCGGCAGGCACGGCAGAGCCGCCCGACGTAGTAGAACTCATGTAGTACCCGCCCGTAAAGATACCGGCAATGGAAGAAGAGGTCACTACATAACGGAACTCGTCTACAGTGTACGGAATGTTCAGGTTGGAATAAGTGATGCCCTTCCACCCCCTGTCATCTTCCTCCAGCATGCAGAATTCGGAGAAGCGCACCAGCACAATGTCATTGTTCTTCACCGTATCGGCTCTATCCTCCACGCCCTTATCCACAATCTGCATATACACGCCGCTGGCGAGCTGTACAAATTCGTTCTTGGACACATCGGTTATCGAGTCGTTGGCATAAAATTCACTTTGGGAGATTACCGTGATGCTGCTATCGCGGATAAAGTCGGCAATGGCATCATCTTCATCGTCCAGCATTTCGGCGTATGTTTTCGTATCGTCACATGCCTGAAAGCCTATGCTGAAAACAAACAGCGTCAGAAAAAGGTATGTCAGTTTCTTCATATTTTTGTATGTTGAATGCTTTGCAAAAGTACTGCATTTCTACAGAAATACACATGCGTACGGGCAGAAAGTTCTCATCTTTTAACCTTTCCACACTTGTTTTATTCCTTGGCAGTAAGCAGTGGCTTGTATTTCTCCAAGGCCTGCTCCCACACAATCCTTGCTTCCTCCATTGTGCCGTAAAACTCTCCGCCCGAAGCATTGAGATGGCCTCCTCCATTGAAAAACTCGGCAGCCAGCTGGTTACAGGGGAAGGTGCCTACCGAACGCAAGGAAATCTTTATCATAGGCTTCTCCGTGTCCTCACGAAGAAAACAGGACAGCACTACATTCTTTATGCTCAAGGGAATGTTGACAAAGCCCTCGCTATCGCCACGGATGTAGTTGAACCGGCTTTGTTCGTTCTTGGTAAGCAAAATCATGGCAGCATTGTATCCGTTGTACACCTTCATTTGCGTAAGCACATGCCCCATCAGGCGCAACCGGCTTTCGGAATAGGTATTGAACACCTTGCGGTAGATGGCATCCTTGTCGATACCCTTGGTAAGCAATTCACTGATGATGAAATAGATTTCGCGGTTATTCGAGTTGTAAGTAAATCCGCCCGTATCGGTCATCATGCCCGTATAGATGCACTCGGCCCCCTCCTTGGTAATCTCCCCAAAGTACCCCAAGCGGCAAATGAGGCGAAACACCAGTTCCGACGTCGACGAAATCTCGGGATGCGAGATGATAATCCGGCTAAACTCTTCGGGATGCAGATGATGGTCTATCAATATCTTCCGGGCCGGTGAGGCAAGCACAGCAGGCCCCATGGCATCAATGCGGTGAATGGCATTGAAGTCCAGGCAGCAAATCACATCGGCCTCGGCAATAAGCTTGTTAGCAAACTCCTTATAGCGGTCGTACAGCAGGATGTCCTTACTGCCTGGCATCCACTTCAAGAAGTCGGGAAAAGCATTCGGCACAACGACTGTGGCCGTTTTCCCCTGCGAAGAGAGAAAATGCCATAACCCCAGCGACGAGCCTATGGCATCGCCATCGGGAGAGATATGGGACACGATTACGAACTTCTCGCCCCGTTCAAGCCACTTGTTGAAATGGTCTATGGAGGCCTGTTTGATTACTTTGCTTAACATGTTGAATAGTACTGTATTGATTTCGGCAAATGCTTTTCTTTGCAAAAGTAGCAAAAAACTTCCGCATTCCGCCCCTGTTTTGCCGCAAAGGTAAGGGAATATTCAGGCCGCTCCAAACGTTAGTGAAGAAATAACCTACAACAACCAACCTTGTTCTTGCTTTTCCCGTCTTTGCACCGTGACACCTTTGACACCCCATATATGCACCTTTCACGCGCGCTCCCGGGCGAGGAGTTCCACAAATGTTAATATCTGTGAATCTGCGCACAGACGCGCGTAATAGGGAGTTGGAAAACAGGGTGGCAAGGTGTCATGGTAGCATTTTTACAAGGATAAAAAATAGTAAAATGATATAACAAATTATCACTAAAAATGTTGACTATATTCTAAGCGGTGACGAGCTACAAGCTACGAGCTACGAGTGACTGTCATGTTGAGCGAGCGAAGCGAAGTCGAAACATCTCCTTCTTGCATTGTCAAAGAAACATTGTCTTTAGGGAAATTCTTCGACTACGCCCTACGGGCTTCGCTACTTGGCATCCTTCGGATGCAGGGACATAACAGTTCCCCACACTTGTAGCCCGTCACTCGTAGCTTGTAGCTTGTAGCCCGTAGCTGCATCAAAGTGCCTCTTTAGCGCGCTAATGTAGCTCTTTAGCACGCCAATGTGCCTCTTTAGGAGGCTAAAGTGGCTCTTTAATCACAGCTCCACACACATCGCCCCTTCTTCATCGAGTGCCCAATAAGATATGCCCAGACGGATGCAATCGCGAATGATGAGGTCGCGGTAATACTGGGAATAAGAAGGCTCGAACACCACCATACCGATGGAAAACAAAGAAGCCAGATGAGCTATTCCTCCCTTATATCCACGGCACACATAGAGGTAATCGACGGGTAAAGGCGGACCGTCGGTCTCTACATCCCGCCAACGGTGGTCGCGCAAGAAGCAGATACGCTTGCCGGCATAAGCGGCCACCCCTTTGTCCAGCGACACAAGCCCCTCCGCCTGCTTTCCAAAGATCACTTGCGGAGCCTCCAGATGCAGGTGGCTCCAATAGGAAGACAGGGAACGTTCCAACCGCGACACATCGGGGACACTGTCGGCACAAACCAGCCACGAACGGCTTCCCTCCGTGAGGCAATGCACGGCCGGACAGCCACGCACATTGTAAAACATTAGGCTACGGCAAGGGGAAGCCTGCCATAGGGAAACCGCATGCCAAGATACCAGCACGCACAGCAATGACAACATACACAGCACACTGCGCGCCGTGCGCCGCACGTACACCACGCACAACGCTCCCACCAACAGGTAGAACAGCAGAACTTCCCACTTGTCCACCCACACCCCGTCGATGGAGGAATAAGGAAAATCTTCTATCCATTGCAAGACCCTGTTCTGAAGCCACACCAACTTCTCCACGCCAACGGCAAACACTTGCTGCACGGCAGGAAAAGGCGTCAGCACCAGCAACACCACAGCCGCATACATCAGCAACGAGCTCACCGGAACAACCCACAAGTTTGTCAGCAGGAAATGAGTGGAAAAACGGGAAAAGTAAAGCAATACCAACGGCGCCGTGGCCAGCTGTGCCGACACCGAAACCGTGGCAAGCCCCCACGCATAACGCAAGACGCGGCATTTCGGCTTCCACCAGGCAAAGAGCTTAGGCTGAATCAACACAATAGCCACTACCGACAAGAAAGACAACTGGAAGCCGACGTCAAACAGCCAAAACGGATGCCACAACAACATCAGGAAAGCCGTTGCGGCCAATGTATTCAGCGTAAACAGCTCTTCCAACTGCAAGCTGGACAACGCCAGCAACGAAAACATCGTGACCGAACGCACTACGGACGGCGACAACCCCGTGATAAATGCAAAGCACCATAACAGCACCACGATGAGCACCACCAGCCATACCTTGAGCCACCGCCAATGCTTCCATACCAAGCTGAACAGAAACCAGAACAAAGCATACAAGAAACCTATATGCAAGCCCGACAACGCCAGCACATGGCTGGCTCCGGATACGGAATAAGTCTCCACTATATCATCACTCAGTTCATCCTGGTCGCCCACCGTAAGGGCCGACAGCACCGCCAATTCGTCTCCCTCAAAGCCCAAACGCCGGTATAGCCCCACTACCTCATCCCGGCAATCCAAGGCTGCCTGCTTCCAAGTACGCACACTGTCGTGTCCCACCACCAGCCAATGGCCGGCGGGCACATAAGCGGTTCCGCTTCCTCCCCTCTGGCGCAGGAAACGGGCATAATCGAATTCATCCGGATTGCCATTATTTGCGGGAGGGGAAAGTGTAGTGTGCACCAGCAACTCATCGCCCCGCCTCAAAGCAGCGGCAAGGGAATCTTTCGGAAAATACAATAAGAATAAAGGATTTCCACCTTCCGGCCGGCAAGAATCGGTCACACAAGTTTCCAACAAGACGGAACGGCACAAAATGCTACGCTCTTTCGGCTCGGGCTTCTCCACTATGCGGACTTTGTATATGGAAGGTTCGCCGGAAAAATCATAATCAGTCTGCTTCCACTCCAAAGAAGCCAACGTATAGCCCAGACCTGCCAAGAACACAAAAGCCACACCGCCATACATATAGCCCCAATGCCGACAATGGCATATAACGAGCAAAGCACACAGCACACCGCCGCACACCCCAAGCGCCCATAACGGGAAGGAGACCGGAAAGGCATCGCCACACAAAATTCCCCCGACCAACGGAATCAACAACCGCAAAAACGGATACCGCTGTAAGTCAAGAGCCGACACGAGATTTCCCGCAATTTACAGATCCTTCAACTCACGAATCATCTCAAGCGGGTCCGGTGACTTAAAGACAGCATTGCCTGCCACCAGCACATCGGCACCGGCTTCCACCAGGCGCGCACCGGTATCAAGGTTCACCCCGCCGTCCACTTCAATCAGCGCCTGCGAGCCTGTCTGCAGCAATAGGTCTTTAAGTTCCCTAACTTTCTCCACCGTGTGACTGATGAATTTCTGTCCGCCAAACCCGGGATTCACTCCCATAATCAGTACCATATAGACATCGCAAAGGATATCCTTCAGAAGCGATACCGGCGTGGCTGGATTAATGGTGACCGCCGGCATCATGCCCGCCTCACGGATTTGTTGCACAACCCGGTGCAAATGCGGACAAGCCTCGTAATGCACGTTCATGATGTAAGTCCCCAACGCCTGCACTTCCGGAATAAACTTTTCGGGCTGCACAATCATCAGATGCACATCCAAAGGCTTCTGTGCCAATCGGCTCACATGTTCCAGCACGGGAAATCCGAAAGATATGTTGGGCACAAACACACCATCCATAATGTCGATATGCAGCCAGTCGGCTTCACTTTGGTTCAGCATTTCAATGTCATGCCCCAAATTACTGAAATCGGCAGACAAAATAGAAGGGGAAACTATGGGTTTCATAATGTTATATATAAGGTTATAGCTATTCTTACACCACTTTAAAGTCGTCCGACAAGCGGAAGCCACGCAGCAGTTCATCTGTCTTCAGCCGCTTCTTTCCCGGCAATTGCAGCGCACGGATTTCCACCCAGCCATCGGCAGCCGCAATGCGAAGGAAAGTCTTTCCATCGGTGCGCAACGTACCTGCCGGGCAATCGGGAGGGGTCATTACCTTTTCCGTCTCAAATATCTTCAGCACCAGACGGCTTCCGTCGGGTTGCACAAGCTCAGTCCACGCAGCCGGATACGGGGAAAGTCCGCGCACAAAGTCATAAATCTTCTTTACCGGACGGTTCCAATCTATACGGCAAGTATCCTTGAAAATCTTGGGCGCGGGACGCAACTCTCCCTCTACTGCCATCTTTTCCTGTGGAATGCTGTGCACCGCACCGTTCAGTATGGCATCTACCGTTTCCACCACCAGCTTGCCTCCCAGCATCATCAGCTTGTCATGCACCACGCCCACATTGTCTGTTTCGGCTATCGGCACACGCACCTGCTGTATCACCTCGCCCGTATCGATCTCATGCTTCAGGAAAAATGTGGTAATACCCGTTTCCGTTTCCCCGTTGATGACCGCCCAATTGATAGGAGCCGCCCCACGGTATTGCGGCAGCAGGGAGGCATGGAGGTTGAACGTGCCCAAGCGTGGCATGCTCCATACCACCTCGGGAAGCATACGGAAAGCTACCACAATCTGCAAGTCGGCCTTCCATGCGCGCAGAGCCTCCAGGAAAGCCTCATCTTTCAGCTTCTCGGGTTGCAGCAAAGGCAAGCCCTGCTCCAAGGCATATTGCTTGACGGGAGAGTACTGTAGCTTATGCCCCCGTCCGGCAGGTTTGTCGGGCATCGTAATGACGCCTACCACATTATAACCACCCTCTACCAGACACCGCAAAGATTCTACGGCAAACTCGGGTGTCCCCATGTAAACAATTCTCAAATTTTCTTTCTCCATACTGCAAAATCATTCTTCCGAAAAAGTCACCAATACATGCCTATAGGCATTGAATATCTTCGACTTGGACACAAAGCCCAAGTATTTTCCATCGGCATCCACCACCGGAAGGTTCCAAGCACCCGTTTCATCAAACGTCTGCATCACCTGCTCCATGCTATCCTCATGATTGAGGCGCGCCGGCGTGGAAGTCATCAGCCTGCCCACTGTAAAGCGGTGGTACAACTCTTGCCTGAACATAATGTTGCGGATGTCATCCAGTAAAACAACCCCTAGAAGCATTCCGTCCTTATCCGTCACAGGAAATATGTTGCGGTGTGAAGTGGATATCACTTTCACCAGTTCTCCCAAATCCATATCGGGGTGCACAACCGAAAAATCCGTTTCCACCACATTCTCCATTTTCATCAAGGTAAGCACCGCCTTGTCTTTATGATGGGTCAGCAACTCACCCTTCTTGGCCAACCGCATGGAATATATGCTGTGGGGCTCGAACACAATGATGGTAAGATAGGCACTGACAGATACAATCATCAGTGGCAGGAAAAGGTCGTACCCACCTGTCAACTCTGCTATCAGGAATACACCCGTCAGCGGGGCATGCATCACTCCGCTCATCACACCTGCCATGCCCATCAAGGCAAAGTTCTTTTCGGGCAGGAACGGCGTTACATCAAACTCGTTGCTGAAATGCGAGAACACAAACCCCGCAATGCAACCCAAATATAGCGAAGGAGCAAAAATACCTCCGCAGCCGCCTCCCCCGTTCGTGGCACTCGAAGCAAAGACTTTGAAGAGGATAATCAGCATCAGGTACAACCCCAACAGGCTGCTGTGCCCATAAAAGAACGAATTGTTCATCACCGTGTCCCACTCGGCATTGCTGGTGCCGTTCAGCAACAGTTCTATCGTATCGTAGCCCTCACCATACAAGGGGGGGAACAGGAAAATCAGCACACTCAGCATCACTCCGCCCAACGCCAGCTTTTTCAACGGAGCAGCCAGCTTGCCAAAGATGCCCTCCAACCAATTCATGGCGCGCGTAAAATACAAAGAGACCAAGCCGCAAAACACTCCCAACACAATGACATAGGGGATGCGCTGCAACTCGAACGGCTGGTCCATGTGAAACTGGAACATGGCTTCCTGCCCCGTAAGCACATAAGACACCGTAGCTGCCGTAACAGAGCTTATCAGCAAAGGCAACAACGACGACATGGTGAGGTCTATCATCAGCACCTCCAGCGTGAACACCACCCCCGCAATAGGCGCCTTGAAGATGCCGGCCACCGCCCCTGCCGCACCACAACCTACCAGGAGCATCAGCGTGCGGTTTTCCATCTTGAAGAGCGTGCCCAGGTTGGACCCGATAGCCGACCCCGTCAACACGATAGGCGCTTCCGCCCCCACCGAACCGCCAAACCCGATAGTAATGGAGCTGGCTACGATAGACGACCACGTGTTATGCCGCTTAATGCGGCTTTTCCGCCTTGAAATGGCATACAGTATCTTCGTCACCCCGTGGCTGATGTCGTCTTTCACCACATAGCGCACAAACAAGCCTGTCAGGAATATGCCCACTACCGGATATACCAAGTAAAGGTAGTTGGCTTGCGAGATGCTGAAATGGTCGGTCAGCATGGCCTGAATCCAATGTATCAACAACTTAAGCAACAACGCCGCAAAAGCCGTAAAGATACCCACCAGGAAGCTTACGAACAAAATGAAGCGTTTCTCCTTGATGTGTTGTTCACGCCACAAGATAAAGCGTTGCAGAAAATTCTTCTTACCTGTTTCCATCTTGCCTGCTCTTCCTGCCTTTATTACGGTCGGATAACCTGAACCAATCCGCCTTCTCCCAACTTGATAATGCCGGAAGGTTTAGCACCTCCGGGCTCATCGCGGCGCGCCTTTACCACATAGTCCACCGCCGACCTGATGTCCTCGCTTATCTCGGCAAAGCATCCCGGCGAGGGCTGCCCGCTCACATTGGCCGACGTGGAAACAATGGCCTTACGGAATTGCTGGCACAAGCGCTTGGAGAACTCCTCGTTTGTCACCCGGATACCCACGCTGCCGTCTGCCGCCAGCAGATTGGGAGCCAGATTGCGGGCTCCCGAATAAATGATGGTAAGCGGCTTGTCGGCCAGCTCTATCAAGTCCCAAGCCACTTCCGGCACATCCTGCACATAGAAGTCCACCTTCACCGCCGAATCTACCAGCACCAGCATGGCCTTGCTGTCTGCCCGCTGCTTTATGCGGTACACACGTCGCACGGCTTCTTCGTTGGTGGCATCGCAGCCTATGCCCCAAATGGTGTCCGTAGGATACAATATCACACCGCCCTCATGCATCACACGGCAGGCTTCTTTTATATCTTCCAAATCTTCCTTTTGCATATTCTGTCACGTTACTCTTTGCAAAAGTAGTAATTTCGGAGGGATAACCGCTACTTTTCTTCCGTTTTATTCAGAGCCTGTACCAAAATCCTCCTGCGAAGTTTACAACACAAACTGCAACCGCCCACCGCCACTGCGGCTTTCGTCGAACGAAAAGCCCTCCCAGGCAAAGGCTTCCAAACCTTCGGGAGTATCTATCCGGTTCTTGATGATGTAGCGCACCATCTCACCCCGGCACATCTTGGCATAGATGACCACCGTCTTCAGCTGCCCGCCTTTCCACACCCGGAAGTCGGGGGTAACGACCTGTACCTCCTGCTCTACCCTCTCCCAGTCAAACAGGTCTTTCATCTCCCCGCTGGCCAGGTTGATAAGAATGCCGCCCCGCTCCTTTACCTCCCGGATAAAGTGTTCTGTAAGCAATGGTTTCCAGTAGTCGAACATCGACTGGCCGTCATTTCCCGGCAGGCAGACACTGCCTTCCAGGCGATAAGGCTTGATGCCATCCAACGGACGGAGCAATCCATACAGGAAAGAAGTAATGCGCAAGTGGCACTGTGCAAAGCTGAAATCATCTGCCGTAAAGTCTGCCGGACGGATACGCTTGAACACCGCTCCCGTATAGGCACACAATGCCGGCATGGGCTTGTTGTGCGCAGAGCAGAAATCATGATAGCGCAAACAGTTTTCCGCCGCAATCTTCGCATTCACCTGCAACACGTTTCCCAGCTCGGAGGAAGTATAGCGCGAAAGTTCAAGGGCATTTCGCACAGCCTCGTCCGCAAAGGCGGGCACCGCCACCTCCGGCACCTGCAAAGAACAACGGGACACCATGGTCTTGGCGCATGAAATGAATGTCAGCATACCTCTTTTCTAAAACAGTTTATCCAAATCTATTACTACAACAACAGGATTGACATTATCTTCCGTAAAAGACTTCGCATCCTCTTCCGACTCAAGCAAGTGGCCTAAACAATACAGCTTATGGTCTTCCCATACCTATGCTATATTTCCGTCCCAAATTTCCGCAAAAAGAATTAGATATACAACTTTTTTGCCTGACATTCCTCTCTGCAAAACCTTACAAAAAAAATCCCCGACCGATATGAGCCGGGGATTCTGTCATCATGACTGTTCATTTCAAGTTCGCGCGATAGAACGCCTCTATCTTGTCGAAAGGTATTTTGTCGAAGTTGTCGTAGAGGTCGGTGTGGTTGGCGCCGGGGATAATCAGCAGCTCCTTGTTGTCGCCGTTCAGTTTCTTGTAGGTGTCCTCGCTGAAGTAGCGCGAATGGGCTTTCTCCCCGTGGACGAGCAGCACGGCATTGCGTATTTCGCCTGCGTATGACAGTATCGGCATGTTCAGGAACGAAAGTGTCGATGTCTTGTTCCAGCCGCCGTTGGAATTAAGCGAACGCTTGTGATAGCCGCGCTCCGTCTTGTAGTAGGCGAAGTAGTCTTTCAAGAACTGTGGGGCGTCATCGAGCACTACGTCGGGCAGACCTCCGGCAAGCTCATACGAGCCGTTGCGGTAGTCGGCCGTGCGCTGTGCGTTCAACTGGCAGCGCAGTTCGTGGCGTGCGTCGGCATTATCAGCTGCGTCAAAATAGCCGTTGGCATTGACGCGGCTCATGTCATACATGGTGGCGGCAACGGTGGCTTTGATGCGCGTGTCAATAGCTGCGGCATTGACCGCCATACCACCCCAACCGCAGATGCCGAGGATGCCGATTTGTTCCGGGTTCACATCGTCACGAGTAGAGAGGTAGTCCACTGCTGCACAGAAGTCCTCGGTATTGATATCTGGCGATGCCACGTAGCGGGGCTGGCCTCCGCTCTCGCCGGTGAACGAGGGGTCGAAAGCTATCGTGAGGAAGCCGCGCTTGGCCAGTTCCTGCGCATACAGCCCCGAAGCCTGCTCCTTGACGGCTCCGAACGGACCGCAGACGGCGATGGCGGACAGTTCGCCCGTTACACCTTTAGGCATGTAAAGGTCGGCGGCAAGCGTGATGCCGTAACGGTTGTGGAACGTGATTTTGCAGTGGTTCACTTCGTCACTCTGTGGGAACACCTTGTCCCACTCTTGCGTAAGATTCAGTTTTTCTTCCATAATGCTGTTCGTATTAAGTTGATTTTCTTGTGCCGTGAGGCTGCCCGCACCGCAGAGGCAGGCGAGCAAGGCCACGAATGATGTTTTGAATGAATGTTTCATACTGTTTCGGGTTTTATGATGTTACCTAATAAAGCTCGTCATGATTCCCGGCTCTCTTTCCGGCATCGGCTGGCCTCCGGTTTTCAGGCTTTTCAGCATCCATGCCATGTTGTTGCCCAGGGTGCGCATCGTCTGTAGTCCTTCGGCGTCCTGAGAAGCTTCCCCCGGCAGACGACCATGCACGCTGTTCCAATACTGGGAACTTACGACAGGCATATCGGTTATCGTGAAATACTTGTTCAGCCTGTCGAACGTGGCACTTGCCCCTCCCCGCCGGCAGACGGCTACAGAGGCCGCAGGTTTGTAGCGCAACAGTGACGATGCGGAATAGAACAGCCGGTCGAGCAGGGCACAGAGCGAGCCGTTAGGACCTGCATAATAGACAGGCGAACCGATGACAATACCGTCCGCCGTTTTCAACTTTTCGCGAATCGTGGTGTACAGCGCATCGTCGAACACGCACCTGCCCGACTCCGCACAACGGTTGCAGGCGATGCACCCCTGTACCGCTTTCGTGCCGATAGAGATGATTTCCGTCTCCACGCCGTTTGCCTCCAACGCCTTCGCCACTTCTGACAGGGCTATGTAAGTGTTTCCTTTGCCCCTCGGACTTCCGTTAATCAGTAATACTTTCATCGTTTTCTCTTTTTTTATTTACTTTAATACCAGTCATGCTTCTCGTTCCGGTCAAGCGCGTCGATGCGTGCCATTTCCTCCGGTGTCAACTCGAAGTCGAACACGGAGATGTTCTCTTTCTGGTGATCGGGATTGCTCGAACCGGCGTTCTTCCGTAGGTGGATGCATCATTCGCGCCGCAAGCGTTCGCTGACAAAGCCATGCAGCACAGCATCGTGAAGAAAAACAGTTTTCGTCTCATCATATCCTATCGTTAAATTTCTTATCACGATGCAAAGATACGCTGAAAAAGCTGCCGCATAATTGGTGTGAAGCTCAAATAGTATTGGTGAAAAGGTCAATTAGCCTTTC
>CALUIF010000084.1 GCA_944320635.1 uncultured Bacteroides sp.
GCGGCTTTATATGGCAGGGTGCGTAAGGGCTTTTATTTTTGCGTGCGGGTAGGGGTGGCTTTCCTGCTGGTTGTGGCATTGGTGGGCAGCGGCTTTGCCACGGAGATTATCGAACTGTTCCGTAAAGGCGATCCCGAGGTGATACGCACCGGTGCGGCTGCCCTTCAGTGGCAACTGATAGCCTATCCGCTGGGGGCATGGACCATTATAAGCAATATGATGCTTCAGACGATACGTAAGTCTGTCCGGGCTACCGTCTTGTCATCTGCCCGGCAAGGGTTGTTTTTCATTCCGCTGATTTTTATACTTCCGCATTTCTTAGGGCTTCAAGGAGTGGAGATGTGTCAGGCTGTGTCCGACTTATTGACATTTTGCCTGGCCATTCCGCTCACGTTGGGTGTGTTGCGTGAGATGAAACGTAAGGATACTGCATCTGTGGACTTTTAGCATCTTTTATACATCTTGCCTCCAAATCTTTAAGCAAGAATCTGTAATTTCGTGGCAGTTTTTAAGAAATACCCTTCGATTACTAATAATTTGTATATGGAAAACTTGAATTTAGCATTGCTCCTGATGGTGGTCGGCATGGCTACTGTGTTCGTTATTCTTCTGATAGTTATTTATTTAGGTAAGGGACTCATTTGGGCGGTCAATAAGTATGCGCCCGTTGAGGAAGCACCGGCTAAAGCCAGAGGCGGTGCGGAGCCTGTGCCTGCCCATGTGATGGCTGTCATAAAAGCAGCGGTGGCCGTGGTAACTCACGACAAAGGCAAGGTGGCTAAAGTGGAGAAATTGTGATAATGCCGTGATATTTAAAGATTACAATATATTAATATAAGCAAGTACAGAATATGAAAAAAGAAATCAAGTTCAGCTTGGTTTTCCGCGACATGTGGCAAAGTGCCGGGAAATATGTGCCTCGTGTAGACCAGCTGGTAAAGGTAGCGCCTGCCATTGTGGAGATGGGCTGTTTTGCTCGTGTGGAAACCAATGGAGGAGGTTTTGAGCAAGTCAACCTGTTGTTTGGAGAAAACCCTAACAAGGCGGTGCGCGAGTGGATGAAGCCTTTTCATGCCGCCGGCATCCAGACGCACATGCTGGACCGGGCATTGAACGGTCTGCGCATGAGCCCTGTTCCTGCCGACGTGCGTAAATTGTTTTATAAAGTGAAGAAGGCGCAGGGTACGGATATAACGCGTACTTTCTGTGGTTTGAACGATGTGCGCAACATCATACCTTCCATCGGTTATGCACACGATGCGGGCATGATATCGCAATGCTCGCTTTGTATTACCCATTCACCGGTGCATACGGTAGAGTATTACGTCAATATGGCCAAGCAGCTTATTGAAGCCGGTGCCGATGAAATCTGTATCAAGGATATGGCCGGTATCGGGCGCCCTGTGACGTTGGGTAAGATTGTGGCCGGTATCAAGAAGATAAAAGACATTCCTATACAATATCATAGCCATGCTGGTCCCGGTTTCAACATGGCAAGCATTCTTGAGGTATGCGAGGCCGGGTGCGACTATATAGACGTAGGTATGGAGCCCCTGTCGTGGGGTACAGGCCATGCCGATTTGCTCAGCGTGCAGGCTATGCTGAAGGATGCCGGTTTCCAGGTGCCTGAAATTAATATGGAGGCTTACATGAAGGTGCGTGCCCTTATCCAGGAGTTTATGGACGACTTCCTTGGCTTGTATATCAGCCCGCGCAACCGTCTGATGAATTCCCTGCTTATCGGCCCGGGGCTTCCTGGCGGCATGATGGGGTCGTTGATGGCCGATCTGGAAAGCAATCTGGAAAGCATCAATAAGTATAAGGCTAAGCGCAACCTGCCTTTCATGAAGCAAGATGAGCTGCTTATCAAGCTGTTCAATGAAGTGGCTTACGTTTGGCCGCGTGTGGGTTATCCTCCTTTGGTAACTCCTTTCAGCCAGTATGTCAAGAATCTGGCCATGATGAATGTCATTGCCATGGAAAAAGGGAAAGAACGCTGGGGCATGATTGCCGACGATATTTGGGACATGATACTGGGCAAGGCTGGCAAGCTGCCCGGCGAACTGGCTCCCGAAATTGTGGAGAAAGCCGAGCGCGAAGGACGCAAGTTCTTCACTGGCAATCCGCAAGATAATTATCCTGATTGCCTCGACAAGTACCGCAAGATGATGAGAGACAATAAGTGGGAGCTGGGCGAGGATGATGAGGAACTCTTTGAATACGCCATGCACCCGGCACAATACGAAGCTTATAAAAGCGGGAAAGCCAAGGAGGACTTCCTGGCCGATGTGGAGAAACGCCGTGCCGAACAAGACAAGTCTCCGCTGGAAGACACGAAGCCGAAGACGCTTACGGTACAGGTGGAGGGCCAGTCATACCGGGTTACGGTGGCTTATGGCGATATAGACCTTCCTGCTTCGGCTACTGAGAAGGTTTCACTGCCGGCTGGCGAGGGTACCGATGTGTTGTCTCCGCTGGAAGGCAAGTTCTTCCTTACGAAGAACATGCAGGAAACACCGCGCAAGGTGGGCGATCAGGTGAAAAAAGGCGATTTGCTGGGATATATTGACTCCATGAAGACATACAATGCTATCCGTAGCGACCGCGACGGTACAATTGTGGCTATCTGTGTCAATTCCGGTGATTCTGTTTCTGAAGACGATGTATTAATGAAGATTGCGTGATGGAAGATATATTTGGAAAACTCTATGACATGACGGCGTTCAGCAACATCTTTGCCAATCCGTCGTTTCTCGTGATGTATGCCATTGCTTTTGTCTTGCTCTATCTGGGCATCAAGAAGCATTATGAGCCCTTGTTGTTGGTGCCCATTGCTTTCGGAGTGCTCATCGCCAACTTTCCGGGTGGCGAGATGGGGGTGACCCAGGCGGATGAAAATGGCATGGTCATGGTGAACGGGGTGTTGAAGAACGTCTGGGAGATGCCCTTGCACGAGATTGCACACGAGATGGGGCTGATGAACTTCATCTACTACATGCTGATTAAAAGCGGCTTCTTGCCTCCTATTATCTTTATGGGGGTGGGTGCCTTGACCGACTTCGGCCCGATGCTGCGCAACTTGCGCCTCTCCATCTTCGGGGCGGCTGCACAGTTGGGTATCTTTGCTGTGCTGCTCATTGCCATTCTGATGGGCTTCACTCCGAAGGAAGCTGCTTCGTTGGGTATCATTGGTGGTGCCGATGGTCCTACCGCCATCTTTACTACCATCAAGCTGGCGCCCCATCTGCTGGGTCCTATTGCCATTGCGGCCTATTCGTACATGGCGTTGGTGCCGGTCATCATCCCCCTGTGCGTGCGTTTGCTTTGCACCAAGAAGGAGCTGATGATTAACATGAAGGAGCAGGAGAAGCTGTATCCGTCGAAGACGGAGTTCAAGAACATGCGTGTCTTGAAGATTCTCTTCCCCATTGTGGTGACTACCGTAGTGGCTTTGTTTGTGCCTACGGCTGTGCCCCTGATTGGTATGCTGATGTTTGGTAACTTGCTGAAGGAGATAGGCAGCGATACCAGCCGCCTGTTTGACGCGGCTGCCAACAGCATCATGAATACGGCTACCATATTCTTAGGATTGAGTGTGGGTGCCACCATGACTACCGATGCTTTCTTGAACTGGACTACGATAGGCATCGTGGTGGGCGGTTTCTTGGCTTTTGCCCTGTCCATCTCGGGTGGCATCTTGTTTGTGAAAGTGGTGAATTGCTTCTCGAAGAAGAAAATCAACCCGCTTATCGGTGCTACCGGACTGAGTGCCGTGCCTATGGCCAGCCGCGTGTGCAACGAGATAGCTACGAAGTACGACCCCAAGAACCACGTGCTGAATTACTGCATGTCGAGCAACATTTCCGGCGTAATCGGTTCGGCCGTGGCAGCCGGCGTGCTCATCTCGTTCTTGGGCTGACGGATGCCCGCCGGGCGACGCTTTATACTTTGCGCCCCTTTTCCTGTCGCAGGGAAAAGGGGCGCATCTGTTTCCAATGCATCTTGGATGTGTACTTTTTTCTCACTTCATGTCCTCCGTGTCCCGATGCGTCGGAAGGACAGCCTGCCCCCGCCTGGAGGCATTTCCGGCAAGGGATGGGGCGGAGCCTGCCTCACCCGCCGTATGAGGTAGGCTCACCCGCCGTGTGAGGTAGCCTCGCCCGCCGTGTGAGGCAGGCTCATCCGCCGTATGAGGCGGGATGACATGGCGGACGGGTGTCATGCCTGTTCCTGATGTAAAGAATAATATACGCAGGCTGTTTTCCGTCCGTCTGCCTTTGCAAACCGTCGCCCCGTGCGGTTATTTGCGGAGAATTTCCTAATTTTGCAGCCGAAAACATACATCTCTTTAGAATGACCCTTTCCGATTTGCAGCAATTGTATGCCGTGCATCCCCGTGTGGACGCTGTGGTCCGTGTGTTGGGCGATGCTTCCGTGCACCGCCTTTATTGCGGAGGCCTGTGTGCTTCCGCCCCGTCGTTGGTGTCGTCCGTGCTGGTGCAGCGGGCCGAGTGCCCGTTCGTATTCATTTTGGGCGACTTGGAGGAGGCGGGCTACTTTTACCACGACCTGGTGCAGGTGTTGGGCGATGAGCAGGTCTTGTTTTTCCCCTCATCGTTTCGCCGGGCCATCAAGTATGGGCAAAAGGATGCCGCCAACGAGATTCTCCGCACCGAAGTGTTGGGGCGCCTGCAGAAGGATGCGGGCGGCTGGTGTGTAGTGACGTATCCCGATGCGTTGGCGGAAAAGGTGGTGTCGCGCCGTGAGCTCGACGACAATACCTTGAAACTGCACGTCGGCGAGCGGGTGGACATGAAGTTCATTGTCGATGTGCTCCGCACCTATGGCTTTGAATATGTGGACTATGTGTACGAGCCCGGGCAGTATGCCGTCCGTGGCAGTATCATCGATGTGTTTTCCTTCTCATCCGAGTACCCCTACCGCATTGACTTTTTCGGCGATGAGGTGGAAAGCATCCGCACCTTTGAGGTGGAAAGCCAATTGTCCAAGGAGGCGAAAAGCGATATCATCATTGTGCCCGACCTGAGCCGCGATTTGGAGCGTCAGGGCACGGGCGGCATGGTGTCGTTCCTGGACTTTCTGCCTCAAGACGCTGTGCTGGTGATGAACGATTTCCTTTGGCTGAGGGAACGCGTACAGCAAGTGCACGACGAGGCGTTGACTCCGCAAGCCATTGCCGCCCGCGAGGCAGAAGAAAGCGGTGCCATATCCTTGGACGGGAAATTGATAGACGGGGGCGAATTTACCACCCGTGCTTTGGACTTCCGCCGTATGGAGTTCGGCCATAAGCCTACGGGCACGCCCGATGCCACCGTAATGTTCGATACCGTCGTGCAGCCCATCTTCCATAAGAACTTCGACCTGGTGGCAGACAGCTTCAAATCGTATCTCGAAAAAGGATATACTATTTATATCTGTAGCGATAGTGTCAAGCAGACGGACCGCATCCGCGCTATCTTTGAGGATAGGGGAGACCGCATCACCTTCACGGCCGTAGAGCGGACGGTGCATGGCGGATTTGCCGACAACACGCTGCGCTTGTGCATTTTTACCGACCATCAGCTGTTCGACCGCTTCCATAAATACAACCTCAAGAGCGACAAGGCACGCAGCGGGAAGGTGGCACAATCGCTCAAGGAACTGAACCAATTCACCCCCGGCGACTATGTGGTGCACACCGACCATGGCGTGGGGCGTTTTGCCGGGCTGGTGCGCATACCCAATGGAAATACCACACAGGAGGTCATGAAGATAGTGTACCAGAACGATGATGTGGTGTTTGTATCCATCCACTCCCTGCACAAAGTGTCCAAGTACAAGGGGAAAGACGGTGAACCTCCCCGCCTGAACAAACTGGGTACCGGCGCATGGGAGAAACTGAAAGACCGGACAAAGAAGAAAATCAAGGATATTGCCCGCGACCTCATCAAGCTCTATTCACAGAGGCGTGAGGAGAAAGGCTACCAGTACAGCCCCGACAGCTTTTTGCAGCGCGAGCTGGAGGCCTCGTTCATTTACGAAGACACCCCCGACCAAAGCAAGGCAACCGCCGACGTAAAGGCCGATATGGAGAGTGCCCGCCCCATGGACAGGCTGGTGTGCGGCGATGTAGGCTTCGGCAAGACGGAAGTGGCCATACGGGCAGCCTTCAAGGCGGTGTGCGACAACAAGCAGGTGGCCGTCCTGGTGCCCACCACCGTGTTGGCTTACCAGCATTTTCAGACATTCAGCGAGCGGTTGAAGAACCTGCCCTGCCGGGTGGAGTACCTGAGCCGTGCCCGTACAGCTGCCCAGACGAAGGCCATCATCAAGGGATTGGCCGCGGGCGATGTGAATATCCTTATCGGCACCCACCGCATATTGGGCAAGGACGTCAAGTTTAAGGACCTGGGGCTGCTTATTATCGATGAAGAGCAGAAGTTCGGCGTCAGCGTAAAGGAAAAGTTGCGGCAACTGAAGGTCAATGTCGACACCCTTACCATGACCGCCACCCCCATTCCCCGCACCTTGCAGTTCTCCCTGATGGGAGCCCGCGACCTTAGTGTCATCCAGACTCCTCCTCCCAACCGCTATCCCATACAGACGGAAGTACATACGTTTAATGAAGAAATCATTACCGATGCCATCAACTTCGAGATGAGCCGCAACGGCCAGGTGTTCTTCGTGAACAACCGCATCTCCAACCTGCCCGAGCTGAAAGCCCTCATCGAGCGCAACATTCCCGATTGCCGCATGTGCATAGGCCACGGACAGATGGAGCCTGCCGAACTGGAGAAAATCATCCTCGACTTCGTGAACTACGATTACGACGTTCTCCTCGCCACGACCATCATAGAGAGCGGCATTGACATCCCCAATGCCAATACCATCATCATCAACGACGCGCAAAACTTCGGCCTTTCCGACCTGCACCAGATGCGTGGTCGTGTGGGGCGTAGCAACAAGAAAGCCTTCTGCTACCTGCTGGCTCCCCCCCTGTCGTCGCTTACCCAAGAAGCGAAGCGGCGCCTGCAAGCTATCGAGAACTTCTCCGACCTGGGCAGCGGCATCCACATCGCCATGCAAGACCTCGACATACGCGGCGCGGGCAACCTGCTGGGTGCCGAGCAGAGCGGGTTTATTGCCGACCTGGGCTATGAGACCTACCAGAAGATTCTGTCCGAAGCTGTGCACGAGCTGAAGACCGACGAGTTCTCCGACCTTTATGCCGACGAGCTGAAGGGCGACGGTACCATCAGTGGCGAGCAGTTTGTAGAGGAGTGCCAGGTGGAAAGCGACCTCGAACTGTTGCTTCCCGCTACCTACGTCACGGGCAGTAGCGAGCGCATGTTGCTATATCGTGAGCTGGATGGGCTGACGCTGGACAAGGACGTGGCCGCTTTCCGCTCGCGATTGGAAGACCGCTTCGGTCCCGTGCCGGCCGAGACGGAAGAGCTGCTCCGCATCGTCCCCCTGCGCCGCATGGCTGCCCGCCTGGGGGTGGAGAAAGTCTTCCTGAAGGGTGGCCGCATGACGCTTTTCTTCGTCAGCAACCCCGACAGCCCCTACTACCAGAGCCAGGCCTTCGGCAAAGTCATAGCCTACATGATGAAGTACACCCGTCGTTGCGACCTGCGCGAGCAAAACGGCAAACGCTCCATGCTGGTGAAAGACGTGGCCTCGGTGGAAGAAGCCGTGGCTGTGCTGCAAGAGGTGATGGGCATGCAACCCGAAGAATAGGCAGTCTGGCACACCGGCCTTTGCCCTTGCAGGCGATAAACAAACTAAAGTGACAAACCAATACTGAGATACTTAGAATGAAAGCACTGAAAGAAAGAATCTTGCGCGACGGGCGTTGTTTCCCCGGCGGCATCTTGAAGGTAGACAACTTCATCAACCATCAGATGGATCCCATCCTGATGAAGTCCATCGGCGTGGAGTTGGTAAGGCGGTTTGCGTCGACCGACATCAACAAGGTCATCACGGTCGAGGCCAGCGGCATTGCGCCTGCCATCATGGTGGGCTACCTGTTGGAGTTGCCCGTGGTGTTTGCCAAGAAAAAGAAGCCCAGCACGATGGAGAACATGCTGGTGACGTCGGTCTACTCTTTTACCAAGCGGCGGAACTATGACGTTTGCGTCAGCCGCGACTTCCTTTGTCCGGGCGACAAGGTGTTGTTTGTCGACGACTTCCTGGCCAACGGCAATGCCGCCAAGGGTATTATCGACTTGGTGAACCAGGCCGGCGCCGAACTGGTGGGCATGGGGTTCATCATCGAGAAGGCCTTCCAGCACGGGGGAGACGAGTTGCGGGCGCAGGGCATCCATGTGGAATCGCTGGCCATCATCGAAAGCCTGGACAATTGTGAAATCAAGATACGCTGAAACCTGCTGTATGGAAGAAACTTCGCAATCTTCGGCATCCACCGCCAGCGGCCTGATATACGGACTGAACGACCGTCCTCCTTTCCGGGAGGCCTTTTTTGCCGCTTTGCAGCATTTGCTGGCCGTTTTTGTGGCTATTATTACTCCGCCGCTCATCATTGCCGGGGCTTTGAAGCTGGATGCGGAGACTACGGGCTATCTGGTGTCCATGGCGCTGTTTGCTTCGGGCATATCCACCTTTGTGCAGTGCCGGCGGTTCGGGTGTCTCGGCACGGGTTTGCTTTGCATACAAGGCACCAGTTTTTCGTTCATCGGCCCCATCATTGCGGCGGGCATGGCGGGTGGTTTGCCGCTGATATTCGGTTCGTGCATGGCGGCTTCGTGCGTGGAGATGGTCATCAGCCGCGTTCTGAAGTACACCCGGCGCATCATTACCCCGCTCATTTCGGGCATTGTGGTGACACTCATCGGCATGAGCCTCATTAAGGTGGGTATCACCGCCTGTGGGGGCGGGGCGGCGGCTCAGGCCGATGGCACTTTCGGCAGCTTGCGCTATGTGGGGCTGGCTGCATTGGTACTGGTGCTCATCATCTTTTTCAACCGCAGTGGCAACCGCTCTCTGCGCATGAGTTCCATTGTCATCGGGTTGGTCATCGGTTATGTGGTGGCGTGGGCTATGGGTATGGTGGACTTTTCGTCGATAGAGAGTTATGGAGGTTTCAACTTGCCCTTGCCTTTCCGTTATGGGCTGGACTTCAACATTTCATCGTTTATTGCATTAGGGTTGATATTCCTGATTACAGCCATTGAGGCATACGGCGACATCACGGCCAATTCGCTCATTTCAGGCGAGCCGGTGGAGGGTGAAACGTTTATCCGTCGGGCTTCGGGCGGCATCCTGGCCGACGGGTTCAACTCCATGCTGGCCGGTGTGCTCAACTCGTTTCCCAATTCTATCTTCGCGCAAAACAATGGCATGATTCAGCTCACCGGTGTGGCCAGCCGGTATGTGGGCTATTACATCGCTGCCTTTTTGGTGATGCTGGGGTTGTTTCCCGCCGTCGGATTGGTCTTCTCGCTGATGCCCGAGCCTGTGCTCGGCGGGGCTACATTGCTTATGTTTGGCACCGTGGCGGCAGCCGGCATCCGCATCATTGCCGCCCAACCCATCGGGCGGAAGGCTACGTTGGTCATGGCAGTCAGTTTCTCCTTAGGCTTGAGCGTAGAACTGGTGCCCGACATCCTTTGCCAGTTGCCGGAAACGTTGCGGGGCATCTTCTCGTCGGGCATTACCACAGGTGGACTGGCCGCCATTGTGGCCAATGTGCTGATACGGGTGAAGGAGTAGTAGTACCGGATACTGATTGCGATTTGTTCCTATATAAAATAGATGGGACTGTCGCAGAATGGTATCCATTTCCCCATTTTGAGACAGCCTCATCTATTGTGTTCTTAGACCTTTAATGATAGGCTTATCTTATATCCAATGTCTGGATATGTGGATTGGCTTTTGTGCATGGCTCCCATTGCGGCAAGCCTGTCCCGTTGGGATTACCGGTCTTGGCAAAGTTCGTCCAATAGCTTACCATGCGCTCGCTCAATTCGTAATCGGCCTTTTCCATCGGTCGCCAGCATTTGTCAAGCGTGCCGAACGTGTACCACAGCTCCGAGGAGTGGAATGCTCCTTTCATGTCGCCAAATGCACCTTGGGCGGAAGGCAT
>CALUIF010000085.1 GCA_944320635.1 uncultured Bacteroides sp.
TTGTAATATTTTCAAATATGTCTATAAAAGATCGATTTAAAATGATTATGGAACGAGAAAAGCTTACAGCCGGTGCTTTTGCAGAAAGTATAGGTGTTGCTCAAGCTACTATTTCTCACATTTTAGGTTCGCGTAACAAATACCCCAGTACCGATGTTATTCTAAAATTACATCAGCGTTATAATGACATTAACCTATCATGGTTGCTCACCGGCGAAGGAAATATGAGTAATGACCCAAATAAAAAAGAAAGTAACCCTATTATAGACTATCCTTTATTCGCTGAGAATGCAGAAAATGCAGGTATGGGGACAACTGGTGAAAAAAAACGCGAGGAAATGCGGTTAGAAGCCCCCTTATCACCTGCTAAAGAAATTGTAAAACAAGAAATTATATACAAAGAACGACCTCCGCGAAAAATAACAGAAATAAGAATATTTTTCGATGACAATACCTATGAAACGTTTAAGCCAGAATAAATGAAGTAAATAAGTGCAATGTTTACAAATGGCTTTTGTTGGCTAATACCACATTTTGTCTTATCTTTGACCAGCTAAATATATAACTCTTTTCGATAAGTATGAAAAAATATGTCTTAGATTTGGTAGTAAAGGAGAACACTTGCTTACATGAACAATATGCATTGCTCAAATTAAGTTCTCATGCCCCTTTTCCGGAAATGCTTCCAGGTCAATTTGCAGAAATTCGAGTAGACGGGTCTCCAACAACGTTTTTACGTCGCCCAATTTCTATTCATTATGTTGATCGAGAAAAGAATGAGATCTGGTTTCTTATTCAATTGGTAGGCGACGGTACCAGACGATTAGGGAAAGCACAGGTTGGTGATGTCATTAATGTGATAATGCCTCTTGGAAATGGATTCACATTACCGGAAGAACCATTGGAGGATTTGTTATTAGTAGGCGGAGGTGTAGGAACAGCACCTTTATTATATCTAGGTGAACAATTGTTTAAACGAGGCAGCAAGCCATCCTTTTTATTAGGAGCAAAAAGTAGCAAAGATTTATTGCAATTAGAACAATTTGCTTTGTATGGCGATGTTTATATTACTACAGAAGATGGTAGTTTAGGTGAGAGAGGTTATGTCACCCAGCATTCTATATTGAACAATGCTAATTTCAAGAAGATATATGTATGTGGTCCAAAACCAATGATGTTATCTATGGCTAAATATGCAAAGAGCCATAGTATTGATTGTGAAGTGTCATTGGAAAATACGATGGCCTGTGGAGTTGGTGCTTGTTTATGTTGTGTAGAGAATACTGTTGAAGGACATGTTTGTGTATGTAAAGAAGGTCCTGTTTTTAATATAAATAAGTTATTATGGCAAATTTGAATGTAAACATTGGTGAATTACAATTGGATAATCCTGTAATGACCGCTTCAGGCACATTCGGTTATGGAGAAGAATATGCAGATTTTATTGATATTACGCGAATAGGAGGTATTATTGTTAAGGGAACTACCCTTCACAAACGTGAAGGCAACCCATATCCACGTATGGCAGAAACACCTTCAGGAATGTTAAATGCTGTAGGACTGCAAAATAAAGGGGTTCATTATTTTGTTGAACACATTTATCCTCGCATCAAAGATATACAGACCCGTATAATTGTTAACGTTTCAGGATCTACTGTAGATGATTATATGAAGACTGCTGAAATCATTAATGATCTTGTAAATATTCCTGCTATAGAATTAAATATATCATGTCCTAATGTAAAACAAGGAGGAATGGCTTTTGGTATTACGGCCAAAGGAGCAGAAGAAGTCGTAAAGGCTGTACGGTCGGTATATAAGAAAACACTTATCGTAAAACTCTCTCCCAATGTGACAGATATCACTGAAATAGCCCGTGCCGTAGAAAATGCAGGAGCAGACAGTGTTTCCCTTATAAATACGATATTAGGAATGGCAATTGATGCTGAATGTAAACGTCCTGTGTTATCAACCATCACTGGAGGAATGTCTGGAGCTGCTGTAAAGCCCATTGCCCTGCGTATGGTGTGGCAAGTAGCCAATGCCGTAAAAATACCTGTCATTGGGCTAGGTGGAATCATGAACTGGAAAGATGCAGTAGAATTCATGCTTGCTGGTGCTTCTGCTATTCAAATAGGTACAGCAAACTTTATTGATCCTTGTGTTACTCTGAAAGTAATAGACGGCATTAACGATTACTTAGAGAGGCATGGTCATAAATCTGTTAAAGAGATTATCGGTGCACTTGAGGTATGAAACCTTACAGACAGATGCCATTCGCCATTCTATTTCATAAAAAAGGACATTCCATCCGGATTGTCCTTTTTCTTTTTATTTACATATTAATCTTTACTCTTTTAACAAGTCTGGCCGCAATCGGCGAGTCCGTTCCAACGATTGCTGTAACTCCCATTCCTTAATTTTAGCCTCATGTCCGGATAGTAAAATATCTGGAACCTTCCATCCTTTATAATCGGCAGGACGCGTATAGACAGGAGCTGCCAGAAGATTGTCTTGAAAAGAATCGGAAAGAGCCGATTGTTCATCAGAGATGACGCCCGGAATAATGCGCACTATGGCGTCCGTCATAACTGCAGCAGCAAGTTCCCCCCCTGTCAACACATAGTCACCAATGCTGACTTCTTTCGTAATAAGATGTTCCCGTATGCGATAATCTATCCCTTTGAAATGGCCACATAAAATAATCAGGTTTTCCGCCAAAGACAAGGCATTTGCCATCGGTTGATTGAATTGCTCTCCGTCAGGAGTTGTAAAAATCACTTCGTCATATGTACGTTCTGCTTTCAATGTCTCGATACATCGTTCTATTGGCTCAATCTTCATAACCATTCCTGCAAAACCGCCAAAGGGATAATCATCCACTCTGCGATATTTATCCAAAGTATAATCACGGAGATTATGTATAAAAATCTTAGCCAGCCCTTTATTTTGAGCACGTTTCATGATAGAACAGTTGAAAAAACCTTCAATCATTTCCGGTAAAACGGTAATTATATCAATGCGCATAGTTGTTATTTTGGTGCAAAAATACAAATATTCAATGAAAACCCGTAATTTTGTATTCCAATCAATAGAATTCCGTTATATGACTATTAAAGAACAAATAAACCAATTACGTGCTGAACTCCACCAACATAATTACAACTATTATGTGCTGAATGCACCAACCATTTCCGACAAAGAGTTTGACGATATGATGCGCCAACTTCAAGACTTGGAAAAAGCACATCCTGAATACATGGATACCAATTCGCCTACCATGCGTGTGGGGAGTGATATCAATAAAGATTTTAGGCAAGTGTACCACCAATACCCCATGCTATCTTTGGGAAACACTTATTCGGAGGATGAAGTATCAGATTTTTATGAACGTGTGAAAAAGGCTCTGAATGAAGAATTCGAAATTTGTTGTGAACTGAAATACGATGGGACATCCATTTCGCTGACCTATGAAGACGGAAAACTGATTCGTGCCGTAACGCGTGGCGATGGAGAGAAAGGAGATGATGTCACGGATAACGTTAAAACCATCCGCTCCATTCCGCTCGTGCTGCATGGTAATTACCCGCCATCTTTTGAAATCAGAGGCGAAATCCTTATGCCTTGGAATGTGTTTGAAGAACTGAACCGTGAAAAAGAAGCCCGCGAAGAACCCTTGTTCGCCAATCCACGTAATGCAGCTTCGGGAACATTAAAATTGCAAAATTCAGCTATTGTTGCCTCTCGCAAACTGGATGCTTACCTATACTATCTTTTAGGCAATCCTTTGCCAAGTGACGGTCACTACGAGAACTTGATGGCGGCTTCGCAATGGGGTTTCAAAATCTCGGAACACATGAAAAAGACGCATAGTTTGCAAGAAATATTCGACTACATCAAATATTGGGACATAGAGCGTAAAAACCTTCCTGTGGCTACTGATGGCATTGTATTGAAGGTGAATAGCCTCCGCCAGCAACGCAACCTGGGATATACCGCCAAATCTCCCCGATGGGCCATTGCCTACAAGTTTCAGGCAGAACGCGCATTAACTCGCTTGAATCAAGTCACCTATCAAGTAGGACGCACTGGTGCCATAACCCCTGTAGCCAACTTGGATCCCGTGCAATTGTCCGGAACTATCGTTAAGCGGGCTTCCCTGCACAACGCAGACATCATTGAAGGGCTCGACTTACACATTGGCGATATGGTATACGTAGAAAAAGGTGGTGAAATCATTCCTAAAATAACGGGAGTAGACAAAAATGCGCGTATATTGGTAGGCGAGAAGGTCAAGTTTATCACCCATTGCCCGGAATGTGGAAGCAAACTTATCCGCTACGAAGGCGAAGCTGCTCATTATTGTCCCAATGAAACCGCCTGCCCCCCACAGATCAAAGGTAAAATAGAACACTTCATTAGCCGTAAAGCCATGAATATTGATGGATTGGGGCCTGAAACTGTAGACATGTTTTATCGTCAGGGCCTGATAAAGGATACGGCCGACCTTTACCAACTCCGCACTAATAACATTATTGGCCTTGAACGCATGGGGCAAAAAACTGCCGATAACATCATAAAAAGCATTGAAGCAAGTAAGCAAGTTCCTTTTGAACGAGTATTGTTTGCCCTTGGCATTCGTTTCGTGGGTGAAACCGTGGCCAAAAAAATAGCTAAATCATTTCATGATATAGATGAATTGGCACATGCCGATATAGAGACCTTGACAAGCATTGATGAAATAGGCGGCAAAATAGCTCAAAGTATTGTTTCCTACTTCAAGAATCCGGCTAACCAAAGCTTGATAGAACGGCTTAAAGCCTCCGGTCTACAATTTAAGCGCAATGAAGAAGACTTATCCGGATATACCGATAAACTAGCAGGGCAAACCATTGTAATAAGCGGAACTTTCGTTCGTCATTCGAGAGATGAATACAAAACACTGATTGAAAAGAATGGAGGAAAGAATTCTGGAAGCATATCCGGAAAAACAAGCTTCATCTTGGCTGGCGATAATATGGG
This sequence comes from uncultured Bacteroides sp., assembly GCA_944320635.1. GTDB lineage: Bacteria > Bacteroidota > Bacteroidia > Bacteroidales > Bacteroidaceae > Bacteroides. The sequence continues at coordinate 5,023 of CALUIF010000085.1, forward strand.
GCCTTCCAAATTGGAAAAGGCGCACAAATTAGGCATTCGCATGGTGAATGAAGACGAATTTCTATCCATGCTGTCTTAATATATAACTTTTTGCATCCTTTTTAAGTTCCTAAATAGAAAAAAGTAGTACTTTTGCATGCTATTTTCTAACAGATTACCAATAAACACTCATGATACCGACTAAATTGAAAGGAATGGGGGTGGCATTGATTACCCCCTTCAAGGCAGATGAAAGCGTAGACTACAACGCGTTAATGCGCTTGGTAGATTACCAATTACAAAATAACACCGACTTTTTGTGCGTATTAGGCACTACCGCCGAAACTCCGACACTTACGGAGTATGAAAAGCAGAAAATCAAGTCCATGGTCATCGAACGTGTCAACGGACGCATCCCTATTTTGTTGGGAGTAGGTGGAAACAATACACGAGCCTTGGTGGAAACACTTAAAACAAACGATTTCACCGGTGTAGATGCCATTCTTTCGGTGGTGCCTTATTACAATAAACCTTCGCAAGAAGGCATTTATCAACATTATAAGGCATTATCCGAAGCCACAGATTTGCCTTTAGTGCTCTATAATGTTCCGGGACGCACAGGAGTAAACATGAAAGCAGAAACCACCTTGCGAATTGCACGCGACTTTAAAAACGTAATAGCCGTCAAGGAAGCATCTGGAGATATTACCCAAATGGATGACATTATTAAAAACAAGCCTAACGGCTTCAATGTCATATCTGGTGATGATGGCATAACTTTTCCTCTTATGGCATTAGGCGCTGTAGGCGTTATTTCTGTCATCGGCAATGCCTTTCCGCGTGAATTTAGCCGTATGGTACGCCTTGCGCTCCAAGGAGACTATGTGCACGCACTCGACATCCACCATAAATTTGCCGAATTATTCAAACTCTTGTTTGTCGATGGCAATCCGGCAGGAGTAAAAGCTATGCTGCATGCTATGGGTATGATAGAAAACAAACTTCGCTTGCCCTTAGTGCCTACACGCATTACCACTTTTGAAGCGATGCGTCGGATACTGCAAGAATTGAACATCAAATGCTGAAAAATAAAAAAGCCTCTTTTACAAGAGGCTTTTTTCATGTGATCGCGACAGGATTCAAACCTGTAACCGGCTGATCCGTAGTCAGCTACTCTATTCAGTTGAGCTACGCGACCATTATGTTCTTTTAGTGACTCCTACAGGATTCAAACCTGTAACCTTTTGATCCGTAGTCAAATGCTCTATTCAGTTGAGCTAAGGAGCCTTTCGTTTAACCGGGTGCAAAGATACGTCATTTTTCTGAACCCGCAAATTATTTCCGATTTTTTTTGCAGAATATTTATTCAATGAAACGATAGTTGAACAATTGCCAGCCAATGGTTAATCCTACATTCCATTCTCTTTTCGGTGAACTATAATGGTTTACATACGCAGATATAGATCCGAAAGATAATTGGCAGACCACAGACAATTCTCCCATATACTCTGCGCGCGAGAAAGCTTTGCCATAATAAGCGTCTCCTTGCATGTTTCTTTTAATTGGAAATATCGGCAAGAAGCCATAAAATTCTGAACGCAGATGAAACATATCATTTATTACATAGATAGGCTTAATACCGGCTGCCACAAACTGATTGGCCCGAAAAGCCTCGTTATACATCAATTTACTATGGGGAGTAGGTGAGAAATCACCTGCTTGCATCATAGTAGCTGTATAATTCTGTGAAAAGTTCTTTGACGAATACAAAGCTTCAGTCATCCATCCCAATACAAAATGCGGTGACATGGTATGATAAGCTTCTTTCATATAAGATATTTGAAGCCACGCTACGTCACGTTTTTCCGAATTGTAAATTGTAGCCGAATTAGGATTGCCGGGGATAAATTCCTCATGCCCAGTGTATATTTGTGCTACAAGTTTTTCCCAATAGCCACGTGTGGCATATTGGCGGGCATTGAGCGTATTTCCATAAAAGCCGATAGAACCTCCCCACAAATTGTAGGAACTGCGGTCAGAATGGTCATTATCAAAATCAATAACGCTGGACTGGAAATAATTATCCTCCAAATGTCCGAATCCAAAACCAAATTCAGCCCTACGGTTACTCAAAAAAGGCAGGGAGACCATAAGCTTTACAAAGCGTTCGTCTTTTGAATTGAAAGATGGGCGGTCATTACGCGAAAAGAGTTTGTCTTTCTTAAAGTAATCAAATGTACTGAATGATGCAATAAAGCGATACGATGTCGGGATACCAGTTGGCAAGTCAAAACGTGCCATCAATTGTGCATTATTATAAATTTTACCAATCTGACCGTCTACATAAATACCTTTGGCGTAATAATTCAAATTCTGATACCCAATTCCCAAATATATCTGATTGGAACTTGTTGTAGACACACTTCCTCCTATGCGTATCGAAAAATTATCTTCCACCTTTACTTTCAGATGCAATTCATACAAATTATTCATAGGATTGTACACGGCATGAGGGATAATTTCAGAAATCATGTCATCGGTAAGCAACCGGAAATATCCTCGTTTCAAATCTTCAAGAGTAAATACTTCATCATCTTCTCCGTGAAATTCCTTTTTTATATAAGCCTGCTGTTCTGCATTGGCTCCTTCAATGTAGATATCTCGAAATTGCAGTGGGGGAAGACTGTTCTGAAATACCATTCTACGTTGGCGTATATGTTCCACACTTACTCTTCGGGGTATACGCTGCTTTATGGAATCCATTATACTGATTGTACGATTGTAACCAATATCGTGCAATTCATCCAAACGATCAAAATCCAACAGATTGACATCATTATATTTAAAGGTCAACAAAATCCCGACCGAATCAGGTATAGAATAGTCAGTCTTTTGCATAATCATGTTCTCGAGTTGGCTCATAATATTTCCTTCTTTGGGCTTCCCCGGATTGGCAGCCACAGCACTTCCTATGATAACATCGGGATGAAAATCATTGCGCATGATATCCGTAGGAAAATTGTTATAAATCCCGCCATCATATGCTAGAATGCTATCAATCTCTATTGGCTTGAATACAAAAGGAAAACTCATAGAGGCCCGCACAGCATCTCCCAAATCGCCCTCCTTCATTATCAGCGGCTTCTTATTATATACATCTGAAGCCACACAGCGGAAAGGGATGAACAATTTATCGAAATCGCCATTGCATGATGCCGTTGCACGTGCAAAAAGTTCCACAAAAGCCAAATTCATTTGTATTGGATTGACCATGCTTGTAGGCAATATTTGAGGCTTGGTGCGCATAGAGTCCCTCAATCCAAAATGAATCGTAAAGAATTCAGGCGTAGGGCGATTTTCTTTAAAATAATAGCTGTATTTCGCTTCTACTACACCGGTATACCAGCGTTTGAAGTCGGGTGAACGCAACAAAGCCTCCATATCGTCCGGCGAATAACCCATAGCATACAAAGCTCCAATAATAGCTCCCATGGAGGTACCGGCTACATAGTCTATAGGGATTCCATTTTCCTCCAAAGCCCGTATTACACCTATGTGAGTCATACCTTTTGCACCACCTCCGCTTAATACAAGACCAACCTTTTGCGCCCTTACCGGAAACAAACAGCTGATAAAAAGACATAGCACAATGGTTGGCAATACTCTTCTCATAGTTAAAGACATCACTCTTACAGGCTTTATTCATTATTTGTGCCTCAAATATACACATTTATTTTTTAAAGAAACAAATTTCATATTGTCCTAACAAAGGTTTTCATGCTATTTATGAATAAAACAAGCGAGAGTAATCACACCTTGGTCATTACCCTCGCCATAAAAATGATACATTTTTTACAAGAAACTTATTTTATCAGTTCCACGCTTCTCTTGACGAAATTGTTTAAAGCCTCCCCCTTCAGCATACCGTTTTGAAGCAGAGCCAAATCTATAAGTTGACGCACAACTTTGTTTTGGGCGGCATAACCGGACAAAATATTTTCCCTCTGTTGTTTCAAGTCATTCCACTTTTTGTCCAAAGCCTCCAATTCGTCTTTCTCGGCAGTAGGAATTTCTTCTTCTTTTTTACCCTCATGCTGTTTCCTTAGGTCTTTACGCCGGCTATCCACCTGTTCCATCTCTGTTTGTACAGGAGTGAGCGAAGAAGCACAAGCCTTATCTTCGTCTTCAAGGACGCCTTTTATCAGCTTATGGTCGGCATTGAGTACCAGGCTATACATATCGGGCATATCACCATAAAAGCTCATACCTGCCTGAATGTTAGCCATCTCCTTCATACGGCGCATATACTCGCTTTGCGTAATCAATACTGGAGCTGTCCCTTCACCCAAAGGACGGGCAGATACATGAAATTCGGCCTTTTCCATATGAGGCATCTGGCTCTTGAATAAGATTGAAAGCACTTCCTCGTGAGAAGCATCAAGAGATTCTTCTCCCTTTAGTTCTTCCTTTACAATCAAGTTATCCACCACATCACTGTCCACTCGTGTGAAACGGGTTTTCTCCAATTTCTGCTCAAGCATGCTTACCACAGCGATGTCAAGTTGCCCATCCATCAGCAGCACATTGTATCCCTTGTTTTTGGCAGCATCAATGTAGCTGTATTGTTCCTCCTTATTGTTGGCATAAAGGTATATTAATGTACCGTCCTTATCTGTTTGATTATCTTTGACAAGCGTTTTATATTCATCAAAGGTATAGTATTTGCTATCCGTGTCGGTAAGCAAGGCAAAGTCCTTGGCACGCTCATAGAAATCTTCTTGCGTCAGCATGCCGTAATCTATGAAGATTTTCAAATCATTCCACTTTTCCTCAAATTGCTTGCGGTCATTCTTAAAGATTGATTGCAGACGGTCGGATACCTTTTTAGTAATGTAAGTGGAAATTTTCTTCACGTTGCTATCACTTTGCAGGTATGAACGGGATACATTTAATGGAATGTCGGGCGAATCGAGCACACCATGAAGCAACGTCAAAAAGTCGGGTACAATGCCTTCCACTGAGTCAGTCACATAAACCTGGTTGCAATACAATTGTATTTTGTTTTTGTTCAACTCAATGTTGCTTTTCACTTTCGGGAAATAAAGGATACCCGTCAGATGGAAAGGATAATCTACATTCAAATGAATCCAAAACAACGGTTCATCTGCCATAGGATAAAGTTCACTATAAAACTTCTTGTAATCCTCATCTTTCAGTTCACTAGGCTTACGTGTCCATAATGGTGTAGTGTCATTTATCACATTATCTTCAGCAGTTTCCACTTGTTTGCCGTCTTTCCACTCTTTCTTTTTGCCAAATGCTACAGGCACAGGCAAAAAGCGGCAATACTTCTTCAGCAAAGCTGAGATACGTGCTTCTTCAAGAAATTCCTTGCAGTCATCGTCCACATAGAGCACAATATCGGTACCTCGCTGAGCCTTGTCCGTTTCCTCTATAGTGAACTCTGGGCTCCCGTCGCATGTCCACTTCACGGCCTGTGCACCTTCCTGGTACGATTTCGTAATGATTTCCACTTTCTTTGCTACCATGAAAGCCGAATAAAAGCCCAGTCCAAAGTGTCCTATGATGGCATTGGCATCATTCTTATATTTCTCCAAGAAGTCGTTAGCGCCCGAGAAAGCTATCTGATTGATGTATTTGTCTATTTCTTCTGCCGTAAGTCCCAAACCGCTGTCGGATACAGTTATCGTATCTTTACCCAATGATACGTGGATAGTAAGGTTACCAAGCTCGCCTTTAAAATCACCCATCGAAGCAAGAGTCTTTAGCTTTTGGGTAGCATCCACAGCATTCGAAACCAACTCACGAAGGAATATCTCGTGGTCGCTATACAAGAATTTCTTAATGACAGGGAAAATGTTTTCAGTAGTTACCCCAATATTTCCTTTTTGCATAATCTATAGAATTTATTAATTGATAATCCTTTTTGTAATAGACATGAAACCAATGAGCAAAAAAAATGCCAGCCATTTACAGCTGACATTTTGTCTGTTTCTTTTTTGTTGTACAATAATCCCAAGCATACACTCTTCATTCTTTCTTATGAATATCAAGCTCTGTGGCACTTTCCTGCGCAGTCACACTGATTGTATCGCCATTTTTAACCTTTGCGGAGACAATAAGCGCAGAAAGACCATCTTCCAAATAATTCTGAATAGCACGTTTCAATGGACGTGCACCGAATTGCACGTCATAGCCTTTCGTTGCCAAGAAGCGTTTAGCACTTTCATCCACCTCCAGCTTGTAGCCTATCTGCTCCACCCGCTTGGCCAAGGCTCCCAATTCAATGTCCACGATGCGGGTAATTGCATCCAACGACAGTTGGTCGAAAGTAATGATTTCATCCAAGCGATTCAAGAACTCCGGAGCAAAAGTCTTGTTCAGTGCCTTCTGTATCACACTGCGCGAATATTCATTGTCGTTGGCACGACTTTGCGTGGCAAAGCCAATGCCTCGTCCAAACTCTTTAAGCTGCCGGGTACCAATGTTCGAAGTCATGATAATGACAGTGTTCTTAAAGTCTACCGTCCGTCCGTTATTGTCGGTCAAGCGTCCTTCGTCGAGCACTTGGAGGAGAATATTGAACACATCAGGATGCGCCTTTTCTATCTCGTCGAGCAATACGATAGAGTAGGGCTTGCGGCGCACCTTCTCCGTAAGTTGGCCTCCTTCCTCGTAGCCAACGTAGCCAGGAGCCGCTCCAATCATGCGCGACACAGTGTATTTCTCCATATACTCGCTCATATCAATACGGATAAGGGCATCATCCGACCCAAACATGTATCGCGCCAGTTGCTTGGCCAAATGTGTTTTGCCCACGCCCGTCGGTCCCAGGAACATAAAGGTGCCAATAGGACGGTTGGGGTCTTTCAACCCTACACGACTACGCAATATGGCCTTTACCAGCGTCTCTATGGCGGCATCCTGTGCCACTACCTGCGCTTGCAGGGCTTCCTTCATGCCGGCCAGTTTCAGGCTTTCGGCCTGCGCCATTCGTTGCACCGGCACACCGGACATCATAGAGACTACGTTGGCAATATCTTCTTCGCCCACCACTTGGCGTTGGTCTTTAAGCTGCGATTCCCATTCGGCCTTCATTTCTTCCAACCGCGTGGCCAGTTCCTTCTCCCGGTCGCGGAAACCTGCGGCCAGTTCATAGTTCTGCGCCTTTACGGCTTCCGTTTTCCTATTGCGTGTATCTTCTATCAGTTTCTCCTGTTCTTCTATGGCTTTGGGCACGCTGATGTTGGCCAAGTGTGCACGCGATCCTGCTTCGTCGAGAGCATCAATGGCCTTGTCCGGATAGTTGCGGTCGGAGATATAACGCCCTGTCAATTTGACGCAAGCCTCGAGAGCCTCGTCTGTATACGACACATTGTGATGGTCTTCGTACTTATCCTTGATGTTGCGCAATATCTGCAGTGTTTCTTCGGCAGTGGTAGGCTCTACCAATACTTTCTGGAAACGGCGCTCCAAGGCTCCGTCCTTTTCGATGCTCTTGCGGTATTCATCGAGGGTAGTGGCACCTATGCACTGAATTTCACCACGTGCCAAGGCGGGTTTCAGCATATTGGCGGCATCCATGGTGCCTGCAGCTGCTCCTGCACCTACAATGGTGTGTATTTCGTCAATAAATAGAATGACGTTGGGATTCTTCTGAAGCTCATTGATGATGGAGCGGATGCGTTCTTCAAACTGTCCACGATACTTCGTACCGGCTACTACGCCAGCCATGTCGAGCATAATGACCCGCTTGTCGAACAACACGCGCGACACTTTCTTCTCGACAATACGCAAAGCCAGTCCCTCTACGATAGCCGACTTGCCCACGCCCGGCTCGCCTATCAGCACGGGGTTGTTCTTCTTGCGGCGGCTCAATATCTGCGCCAGCCGCTCTATTTCGCGCTCACGCCCCACCACGGGATCCATTTTGCCCTCAGCGGCAGCGCGTGTCATATCGATGCCAAAGTTGTCGAGCACAGGCGTGTCGTTGGTAGGCTTGCGCGAAGTGGCTTGCTGAGAAGCCGGTGCACCCGCACTACCTCCTCCCGAACGGGCCATGTTCATATCGTCTTCCTCCTCTTCGTCGTCTTCAGTGAAGCCCATGCCAGCCCGCGGATTGGGCGACTTCATGGAAAGCAGTTCGTACACCGACTGGTAGTCCACCCGGTTCTCTTCCAATACGGTGGCAGCAAGGTTGTCACCCTCTTTTAAGATGGCCAGCAGCATATGCTCCGCATCGGCCTTAGGGCTTTTCAAAAGACGTGCCTCCAGAATGCACATCTTCAAGATACGTGCAGAAAGAGGAGAGAGCGATATGTCCGCCTCGGCCATCGGTGTGTTGCTGTCCGTCTCGATGCCGGTTCTGTCGCGCAGGCATTTCTCCAAGTGGCTCTTTATGCTTGTCAGGTCTATGCCCAAGCGGTGCAATATTTCTATGGCCTTTCCGCCGCCGTCGCGCAGCATGCCCAGCAGCAGGTGCTCGGGGCCTATGTAGCGGTTGCGCAAGCGGGTGGCTTCTTCGCGGCTGTAGGTGATGATGTCTGATACTCGTTGTGAAAACTGGCTATCCATGTTTCTTCTTTCTCCTTAACTTAATTTGCTATTAAAACGTTCCTCGGGGACAAAGATAATGCAAATCGGGCGGAGTGTAAAATAAAAGCGGGTGAAACCCAATTTTATTTTCACTCCCGAGATTTTCCCTTACCTTACTTAAAGGTATGCAAATTACCACATACCCATCATTATGTCCCCTACATCCCTTAGCAAATATCGTGCCACAGCGAGCAAAGCAAAAGAAAGGTAAGCTCCGGAAACCTTCGCCACTTGGGGGAGGTAGAATATCTGTAAGAAGGTACGAGCGGCACCGGCTCCTGTTTTACAAGGAAATGCATATTTCAATAATTTGATACAATAGAATAGCATTTCAGAACGGTTACAGGTCGTATTATGTCCACATTTACGACGTACCAAATTCGTTCCGCGTTCGTTTCTATAGCGTGGGAAGAAATACGAACTTGGTACGAACATGGAACGAACTTGGTACGAAGGTGGTAGGTAGCAAGTGCAAAGCCGACATGCAATTGAT
>CALUIF010000086.1 GCA_944320635.1 uncultured Bacteroides sp.
CGTCCGTCTCTTTATGGCTGCGAAGATAATCATAAAATACGTTATATGCAATACGATAGAGCCAAGTTGAGAAGCTGGACAGTTTTTTGAAGCTGCCCAGCGAGGTGTAGGCTTTCAGGAAGGTGTCTTGCGCCAGGTCGTCGCTCAGTTCCTGGTCGCCGCACGTCTGGTGCAGGAAGTACCGCCGTATGGGCGACTGGTACTTTCTCACCAATTGGTCGAAAGCGCGGTTGTTGTGCAGCACCACGACTTGCGCCACGAGCGCTATGTCGTCGAGCGGGGTCATTGTTCGGTGTGCGGTTCAGGGGTCGTTTCCTCTTTTTTCCGTTCGCGGGTGTAGTGGGTCACTACCTGTCCCAGGCCGATGCACAGGACGAGCAGGCCAATGCACCCCATAGAAAATTCGCCGGACAAAGCCCACAGGAAGATGAATAGCCCCAGCCCGAGGAATGTATTCGAGAAGCCCCGGGTACGCAGGTCTTTCACGCCCAGGTCGTTGAAGAAGTTGGGCGGCAGCGGCTGGCCCGAAGCCAGGATTTTCTCCGCCAACTGGTATTTGGCTTTACGGTTTTTGTTGCGGTAGTAGAAGATGATGAAGATGATTGCGATGGGCAGCCCGAATACGAAGATGATGCCCATGATGGAGATGAGTGTGATGCCGGCTATGGAATCCTTTTGCACGCCCATGAAGTAGTCATCATCGTTGTCGTCGTTCCACTCGTCAGTGGTGTCGGAGTTTGTGGCTAGTCCTGTGGCCTCCGCCTTTGTTCCCTCGTAGGTGGTGATGCTCAGCGTGTCGTCGCCGTCCAGTTCAATGAGTTTCGTCACGTTGTTCAGGCTGTCTGTCACAGTCTCTACTCGTCTCTCGGCCTGCGCCGCAGTAACGGTCAGCAGGGCCAGCATGGTGGTAAGGATGAAGTGTTTCATATCAAAAAAATGTTGTTTAAAGGTTTCTTTATCCGTTAGACGGATGAAGTCCCCCGCAAGGTTGCAAGGGAAGCCATTTTTTCGGGAAAAAGCGTCCCCTTTGCCATTGTCTGGTTTGAAAGCGATTGTACTGATGCTTACCGGCGGAGTTGCCGTATTTTCTCTTTCAGTTCCTCTCTCTGCACCGGCGAAGTTCCATATTCCACTTGGGCTACAATGCCTTCCTTATCAACGACAATGGTCATGGGATAGCCGTTGTTGCCTATGAACTTTGTGAACTGGGTGTCGTTGACCAAGGGAATCCAGTTGAACTTGCGGGCTTCCAGCACAGGCCGTGCCCGTTGGACGTCTTCGTAGGTCGACGAGAAAAACATCACGTCGGGCATTTCGTCTTTCCAGGCCGACAGTTCCGGCATTTCCGCACGGCATGGCCTGCACCCTGTAAACCACAAGTTCAGCACCATGACTTTGCCTTTCACATCGTCATTGCTCCATGTCCGCCCGTCGATGTCCACCGCTGAAAATTCCGGGAACTTGTCCCCCACCTTCAGGGTGGCTTCACGCTTCACTTTCACGGGAGTGCCGGCAGCGTTTTCTATGGCTTCCCGGTACCGTTCCAGGAGCAGCGCGCTTTCCGGTACCTGCTCCGCGGGGATGGCATACTTCAAAGCTTTTTCGGGGAGCGGTTCCGACAAGGTGAGTCCCAAGGCGGACGTTCTCCCGGGTGTCTCTATCAGGTAAATGGAAGCCAATTGTTGCGCGGATACGGGCATTTTGTCGAAAAAATACCCGTCGACGATGATAATCTTTTGGGCCTCGGAGGCCGTTTGCGCATGGATGTTGACGGCTAAGAGGCAACAAGCAAGGGTGAACAGTAACTTTTTCATAAGGCTATGCCATGTTTTTATGTTGCAAAGTTAACCTATTGCGGGAACAAAGAACAGAGGCCCCCCTTTTTTTAAAGGAATAGAAACCTTTTATTGGCATCGGAGTACCACTGTGCTGGTACCGGAACGCTATCGCGCTGGCGTTGGGACGCTATCGTTCCAGTGCCAGAGTGCTGTTAAAATCCAGCTTCGCACTCCAGACACAATGCTTCACCTGTCATCGGGTGGATGAACTCCAGCCGCAGGGCATGCAGGAAGAGGCGCTTGCCGGGAGTGCCGTAAAGGCGGTCGCCAAGGATGGGGCAGTGCAGCCCGTCGGGGTGGGCGGCGTGTATGCGCAGTTGGTGCGTGCGTCCGGTGAGGGGGTGAAAGAGGATGTGCGTGTGTCCTTCTTCGCGCGACAGCACGCGGTACAAGGTAACGGCAGGTTTGCCGTGCTCTCTGTCCACCCGTTGGCGCGGGCGGTCGAGCGGGTCGGGCAACAGGGGGAGGTTTATCTTCCCCTCATCGTACGGCACGATGCCGTCCAGTATGGCCACATAGGTTTTTTGGATGCGGCGGTGGTGGAATAGAGCCTGCAGTTGTTGATGCACAGCTTTTGTCTTTGCTACGAGCAGCAAGCCCGAAGTATCCATATCTAAGCGGTGCACCAGCAGGGGGCCGTCGGCCTGCGGGTAGTGCTCGCGCACCCATTGCCAGGCAGAGTATGCGGCCTCATTGCCGGGCACGGAGAGCATGCCTGCCGGCTTGTTGAGTACGAGCAGCCATGGATCTTCGTAGATTATTTGTGGCTCAGCCTGCGTGTGTGCGGCGGGTTGCAGCGGATTGTTTTCCACGTTCAGCCCTTGCAGCATGTGTGCCAAGATGGGGCCGCATTTACCTTTGCAGGCCGGATAGTAATGCCCGTTGTGGCGCACTTCCCCCCGCGGTGAGGCACCCACCCAAAACTCGGCCATCGCCACTGGGCGCAGGTCGTGGAGGTAGGCATATTGCAGCAGTTTGGGTGCGGCGCATTCGCCTGCCCCGGCGGGCGGTACGTGGTGCGGGGTGTGCCGGAAGATTTCGTTCAAGTCCTGTACCTCGCCCCGTGCGTTCAGCAGGCGGAAAGCGCCGAACAAACGGTGCTGCAAGGCGGCAGAGCGTGTGCGCCGTTCTTCTTTCAGCCGTTTCAATGTCACCTCATAAGGCTGCAGAGCCGTGGCAAGGTCGTTTTCCTTTGCTTTCAAGCATTGCTCCAGTCGCTTGTATTCGGCTTTTTGGTGTTGGCTTTCGTGGACCATGGCGACTGTTTCTTCCTTGCCCGGTGGTGGGGTTGCTTGCCTTTTGAGGTCGCGTGCCGCTTTGGCCGCCTTCAGTTGTTGGCGTGCCTCTTCCAGTTGTTGCGCTGCTTGGTGGCGCATGGCCTCCATCTGTTCTTTTAGGGCGAGGTAGCCAGGGGTGGCTTCCAGTTCTTCGATGTGACGGTTGAGGCGGAAAATGCGGGCTTCTTCTTGCCGGAAGAAACCTTCCGGATTCAGTAGGTCGTAGATCGGCGGCACGAAGTAGGGATGGTCGTTCCTCCCGGCGAGGTTGCCCGAGTAGGCGGCCAGGAAGCCGATGCCTCCTTCGGCAGTCTGCACTACCAGTACGCCGAACATTTTGCCTTGTGCCAGTTCCTTGTGCCATTTAGTCATTCCAGCCAAGTATTGACGGACTTCCCCTGCTGCTAGCACGCACAGGGGGTGGGGCGTGTAGCAGCAGGGGTAAGTAAAACGGTCGGGCAAGGCGATGCCGGCCACTGAAGTATGGAACGTGTGGAGCCTGTTCATGGCTTCGGGTCGTTGGAAGGCGGTTTCTTGGGCGTAGGCTTCTTTTTGCCCAGTTTGCGTTGCTTTTCCCACGCGGCTTTCTTGGCTAGGTATTGCTCGTATTGTCTTTCCAGATAATTGTCTGCCATGATGTTTGGTTTTAGAAACTGATGTGGACGCCGCCCATGAAGGTCGCTTTGGGCATGGGATAACCGGCCATGATTTCATAGCGTTGCGCCAATAGGTTCTCGCCTTTCACATAAAGGGTGGCATACTTGCAGAGGCGGTAGCTGGCGCGCAGGTTCCACAGCACGAAGTCTTCGGTCTGCTCGGTGCCTTGCCCGTTGGTGACGACGGAGGTGTACAGCCCCTTGATGTATTGGATGCCCGTGGATACGTTCCAGCGTCCTTGGGTGAAGTCGGCTCCGGCATACAGCTTGTGTTCGGGAGCCGAGATAACGGGATGCTCCATGTGCACCCAGCTGTAATTGGCGTTGACATTCCAGTGTGGGTTGACGCGGTAGGCTGCATTGGTTTCCAGTCCCCAGTTTTCTATCTTGCCTGAGTTGACGTTGCGCGGGCGGCCGTCTTCGCGGATGGTCATGATGAGGTTGTCGCCATTGATGTAGTACAGGTTGGCTCCGTAGGTCAGGGCACCGTCAAGCAAGTGCTGGCTGAAGGACAGCTCGTAGTTCATCAGTCGTTCGGGGCGCAAGTCGGGGTTCTGTGGGGGAAACATGTACATCTCTCGGATGGTGGGGTTGCGGAAGCCTTTGCTCACCATGGCTTTCAGTTCTGCATCTTTGGGCAGATGGAAGGCCAGTCCGCCTTGGGGAACCCATTCGGTGCCTACGTGCGAGTGGTGGTCTACGCGGATGCCCGCGTTCAGCGACAACCAGCCGGCGATGTCCTGGCGGAAGTCGGCGTAACCTGCCATTTCGTCTTGTTTCTTGTCCACACCGGGTTCACGTGCTCCGGTGGCGACGACTTTGTTCCACGATTCCCCGCCGAAGTGCTGGTAGTCGAAACCCAGCGTGAGGCGGCTGCCTTGCCACATTTCGGCACTTTGGTACCACGAGAGGCCCATCATGAGGTCTTTGGAGCGGAATAAGGATTCCTGCGGCTCCTCACCGGGGCCGTAGCCATCGTTAATCTTGTGATAGCCCCAGTTGTAGAAGAAACTCAGGGCACCCGATGTCCTGTCGTAGTTGTTCTGCAAGGCAAAGGAGGCCATGCCGCGGGTGATGCGTGAATCGTTGTCCGTGAGCGGTTCGGTCACCGTGCCGGGATTGGAGGCATTGAAGTGGGTGATGTTGATGTCGCCATACACGTTCCATGCGTCGCTGATGTCGTAGCCCAGCTTGGCATATCCGCCATATTGCTCAAAGCCCATATTCTTGCGGTGTCCGTCCGTGCGGTTGTAGGAGGCCGATACTACGCTGCTGAAGCGTCCGTGGCGCACGCGGTTGGTGGCTTCAGTCTGTACCGTGCCATACGAGCCTGCACCGACGTTGATGTCTGTCTGCACTCCGTCGGTCTGTTGCTTGTGGGTGACGATGTTGACAACGCCTCCCATGGCGTTCGAACCATAGAGCACGGAAGCCGGGCCGCGCAGCACTTCCACCCGTTCGGCCAGCATCGTCTGGTAGGAGTCGGAGATGGGATGTCCGAACAGGCCCATGTATTGCGGATGCCCGTCGATGAGCACCAGCATCTGTGCGTTGCCGCTCATGCCGCGCATGCTGAATCCGCCCGCCGCGCCGGTCGAGACACCGTAACCCATGACACCCCGGCTGGTGACGAACAGGCCCGGTACCTGCTCGTTCAGCGCAGGCAGCAGGGAGGGTTCGTAGCGCATCTCCAGTTGCGGGCGTGCCACTACGGAGATGGTCATGGGCAGATGGCGGATGTCGGTGGCGTTGCGTGTGCCGGTCACTACTACTTCGTGCAGTGAATATTCGTTGTTGACGGCCAGTGAATCGGCAGATTGTGCCGCAGCTCCGGCCGAAGCAAGCAGGCAGATGCCTGTCAGTAGGGCTGTTTTTCTTTGCATCATATTGGTCAATGGTGTTCTGTTAAATGTTTCCGGCCGCAAAGATGGGGAGATTTCCTCATACTTGAGTTATAAATATTACAGATATTCCAACCCCGATTACTGGTGGGGCATGGCGGTTTGTGCAGACTTGTGCCCGTAAGCTCCGGCGGGCATCAAAAAGAATGCAACCGCAGCTGATGTGGACAATGCGAATTGTAATCCGGTCATCCATGTCATCTGCGGTTGCAAAGCAACTGGTAATTCTCCACTTGTTTTAGCAGAGGGGTATGTGCTTTTAATTCTGCGCTTCGGCCTGCTGAATCATTTCCTCGCTGGCATACATGTAGATGTCCACACGGCGGTTTTCGGCTGCGGTGAGGCTTTCGTCGTACTCGTTGTAGCCCACGCCTGTCACTTGCTTGAACTGTGCAGGCGATACGCCGCAGTCCTGCAGATAGTTCTCTACGGCATAGGCGCGGTTTTTGGAAAACTTCATGTTCACCTCGTAAGTGCCGGCCTTGTCGGTGTGGCCTATGATGGCTACGTCGGTGGTGGTATCGTCGCGCAGTATTTCGGCCAGCTCGCGCAGGCGTGCTTTCGACTCATTGCTCAGGGTAATGGAGTTGAAGTCGAACAAGATGCCGTCGGCAAACGATACTTTTACGGCGGGCAGCCCATTGGTGTCCGTCACCTGCTCTACCTGCGCGCCTTCTATCTCGGCGGCTTTGGCGGCCTTCTGGTCCATCTTCTTGCCAATGATAACGCCGGTGCCTGCACCTACGGCCGCGCCAACAGCGGCTCCGATGGCGGCTCCCTTGCCTTTGCCGATGAGGCCTCCTATGATAGCTCCGGCTGCTGTGCCCGAACCTGCCCCGATGGCTCCGCCTTTGGCGGTATAGCTCATGGTGCCGCAGCTGCCCAGCATGAGGGCGGCGACGAGTGCTAAGGCTGTAATCTTCATCTGTTTCATACGCAATCGTTTTTTTATAGGTTTATGGCTAATAACTTTGCAAAGTTAAGGTTTTCGGCAGAAAATGCAGTGTCTTACAGGTGTTTTTTTGTCCTTTTCCGAAGTCTGTGCGTTGATGGTTGCCCTTGAGCAGATTGTTCTGTATGAAGAAATATTTTTATAATTTGTCTGTCTTATTTGCGTTTTCCGGTCTGTTTCCCGTCGTACCATGTCTGTATTTTCTACGCTTCACCTCCGACCCAATACGCCGTTGTTTTGTCGGACTTGAGTCGGACTTGTCTCGGAGGAGAGTCGGAGGTGGTACAAAGTCGAGTTGTATTTGATGACGTAATGTATTGATTTAAAAATAAATACGAATGTTTCTTAGGAATGTTTTTGTAAGGAAAATAGAATAATTGGAATTTTTCATGTAAATATCTATTGATATGTAGGACGGGAAGCGTGGTAGAAGAAATGTGCTTACAAATTATCCCGCACTTCCTGTTCATTGCAAGCTGGCGCGCACGCGGCTCAGGGTTTCGGGTGTCATCAGCAGGTAGGAGGCGATGTGCGACATGGGGGCTCGTTTTACGATTTCGGGATGGCTTTTCAGCAGGTGCCGGTAGCGCTCGTTGGCCGTCTCAAAGCGCCAGGAGTCGGCTTTCACTTGGGAGACGATGAGCGAGTACTCCAGTATTCTGCGGTAAAAGATGTCGA
>CALUIF010000087.1 GCA_944320635.1 uncultured Bacteroides sp.
ACCGTGACGGCAACATCTACGTGGCCGACGGCGAAATCTTCGTCTACGCGCCCGACGGCAAGGAGCTGAAGCGCATCCGCCTGGAAGAACGCCCCATCTCGCTGGCCATCGGCGGCAAGCAAGGCGAGCTGCTGTTTGCCACGACTACGCGTTCCGTCTATGCGCTCCGTATAAAGTAAGGCAGCGGTGAATATTGGGGGCGCGGATGGCACGGGCCTCACGGATAAGATGCCATTGTGCATCGTTCGTGAAACCTGTGCCATCCGCGCCCCATTGTTTATGTCTGCGTATGGGTGCAGCCGGTTGTTTCTTCCTCTTTTATTCTTTCCGTGTGGTGATGTGGAAGCAGCCTTGTCGCACTTCGTACTTCACGTAGCAGCGGCCGTTCTTTTGCAGGTCGCGCAGCACTTCGGCCAGTACGAGTTTCAGCGTGTCGGCGTTGACGTCCTGCATGGGGCGTCCGTCGGGGTCTTCTACCTTTTCAAAGCGTTTCCAGCTCACGTCGAAGGTGGTGCCGTAGCAGTGGGCCGAGTTGGCCGAGGCATTGACATTGCGCCGGCGTAGTTTTTTCACGTTTCCTATAGTGCGCAGCACGGAGGTCACTACCACCTTGTTGGGGTTCAGCCCCTTGCACCTGAGCGAGTCGAGGAAGTTGGCCCCGATGGTGTCCAGCAGGTTTTCCGCTCCGGCAGTGAGGTAGGGGATGGAGTGCGTCAGCGAGTCTACGGTGTAGCGTTCGTTGCCGGTAATGAGGTGCAGGCGGTCGGTCATTCCGGCGGCTTCTTCCTGCGAGGCCACAGGGGGCACGCCGATGGCCCGGGCTATGGCCAGGTGCTTGGGGTTCTGGTCGTTGAATGTGCGCTGGAAGCCTTGCACGCCCCGTATGTTGCGCGGTTCGT
The DNA here is from genome assembly GCA_944320635.1 of uncultured Bacteroides sp. GTDB lineage: Bacteria > Bacteroidota > Bacteroidia > Bacteroidales > Bacteroidaceae > Bacteroides. Next base: position 900 of record CALUIF010000087.1, read on the forward strand.
TCATCTTCATCGACATGTCTTTCTTCTTGCAGCCGCCCAAGGTGCAGGCAGCTGTCAGTCCTATCAGGAGTAGGAGGGGCAGTTTCTTGTATATGTAGTTCATCGGTTTGTATTTACTTTGCAAATGTAGGCATTTTTTCTTTTGCAACGGTGTATGTACCACAGGCAAATGAGCAGCGATACCAGTGTGGACAAGGGTGGGGCAAAGCCCATCCAGGTTAGCGACGTGGGGTCGATGTGGCTGAAGGCCCACGACAGCGGTATGCGGAACAGGAATGTGGCGATGAGGCTGTGCACCATGGGAAACCACGAATTGCCCTGCCCGCTGAAGTAGGCGTTGATGCAGAACACGAAGCTCACCATGACACAGTCGATGCTATACCCCCGCAGGTATTGCGCCCCCATGCCGATGACAGCCGGGTCAGCGGTGAAGATGCCCGTCAGCGTTTCCGGCAGGAACTGCGAGTAGAGACATACTCCCACGCCGAACACCAGTGCCATACCGATGCCCGACTTCAGGCAGAGGCTCATGCGTTCCGTCAGTCCGGCTCCGTAGTTCTGCGCCGTCATGGCCGCGATGGCCGACGATATGGCTGCGGGCGGCAGCATGGCGAAGACGATGATTTTCTCCACCACCCCCAGCGCGGCTGATGCAACGACTCCCATCTGGTTGACGATGACTGTGATGATGAGGAACGACACGTTGACCAGCGCATCCTGCAACGCGATGGGCGCACCCAGTGTCAGCACGCGGCGCGACAGCCGCCCGTCGAGCCTGATGTCCCTGCGGGTAAAGGCAAACTTGAAGCCCCGCCTGTGTAGGTACCACAGCGCCGTGCCGAAGCTGATGCCCTGCGAGGCAATGGTGGCTATGGCTGCCCCGGCTGCCCGCATGTGCAGTCCACCCACCAGCGCAAAGTCCAGCACGATGTTGATGAAGCAGGCCAGTGCCACGAAGTAGAGTGGCGTGCGCGAGTCGCCCATCCCACGCAGGATGCCGCACACCACGTTGTAGCCTATGATGAACGGAATGCCCAGCGAGCATATAAGCAGGTAGTGCTCCGTGTCGGCCACGGCCTCGGGTGGTGTGTGCATGGCCATGGCTATGGGGTTGTGCAACAGGGTCATCAGCAAGGTTAACACCCCGCCCACAATGGCAAACAGCCATACCGACGAGCCGACAATCTTGGCCAGCTCCCTGCTGTCCCTTGCGCCCGAGGCAATGCCGATGAGCACCGTGATACCCGTGGTCAGCCCCAGGATGATGCCCGTCACCGTCTGCATCACCTGGCTGCCGATGGCCACGCCGGCCACGCTGGCCGCATCGTCGAACCGCCCCACCACAAACAAGTCCGCCCCGCCATACAATGCCTGCAGCACATTGGCCAGCAGGTAGGGCACGGCAAATTGCAACAGCACTTTCGGTACGCTTCCTTGTGTCAAATCGAGTTCTTTCTTCATCGTATTCCGTCAAAAAAAAGCCGGACAAGCCTGATTGGTTTTACCCAGTCATCTTATCCGGCAGTGGTTTATCTTTGCCCTCCGATGGGGGGATATTCGCTTATTTCGCGCTGCAAAGGTGGGTCAAAACATTGAGGTTTCCAAAAGTCCGGCCGGTTATATTGTTAAACTATCGTAACAGGTAGCCTTTGCCTGTCACAAGGGTATGGGTGTTGTAAGGCTTTTTGCTTTTTTTATCCTATTGGATAAGAGGTTGATAAATAACACTATACGGACAAATTCTTAGCGTAGTATCACTGACACGTTGGCGATACTACGCTAATGTGTTAGTGTCCCAACGCTATCGTCTTAGTGTTGGGATGCTATCAGAACAGGGTAGGAATGTTGAGAAAAATTGATAGTATAGCTATTTTTTAGCTGAGTTGGGAAGGAATATTTCCTTGGTTAGGGAAAATATTGTTTAACTAATGCTTCCTTTGAATGGTTTCTTACCAGTTTTTACTATTTTTGCAGACGGATAGAGGAAACTCGTCCAAAGACATATTAGAAAAAGAAGAAGCGTTATGTCTATCTCTTGCGAATGAAAACCTGAGAAACTTTCAAACGTATACAAGGATAGCATAGTGGTTCTCACGCTATAGCGTGGGCTGCTATTACTACATCTGTATACAAGGGTTTTCTCAGGACCTTCATTCGAGGACGTGGTAGCATTGCAGTGCCACGCTTCGTGTATTTAATAACATGTCCTTTGTGGCGTCTGGAGGGCATAGGTAAATCTAAAAAGCATGAAAAAGTTTTTGTTTTCAATCATGATGTTGTTTGCAGTGTCTATAGTCACGTATGGGCAGCAGGAAGTGACTAAATTTCTTGGTATTCCGGTTGATGGAAGCAAGTCTGAAATGGTACGTCAGTTGAAAGAAAAGGGATTTAAGGTAGATCCTTTGAATGAAGATGTACTAACCGGAGAGTTTAATGGTGTAAAAGTAAATGTGTATGTTGTGACAAATAATAATAAAGTTTGGCGAATTATGGTTTCTGATGCTAATATGCAAAGTGTTGGCAATATTAGAATAAGATTTAATAATCTTTGTCAGCAGTTTCAGAATAATAGAAAGTATGTACCTGCATCGTTGTCATCGGATTATACTATTCCTGAAAATGAGGATATATCTTATGAGATCACAGTCAATGATAAACGCTATGAGGCTGTTTATTATCAAATTTCTGCTGAGACAGATTCCGCTTCAATAATGAGAGAACTTCAGCCGGTATTTTTGAAGAAATATACTAAAGAACAACTCTCTAACCCTACGGAAGAACTACAGAAGGATATGCAGGCAACTGCTGTTATGCATATGTTTGAGCTTTGGTCAAAGAGTCCTGTTTGGTTTATGATTAGTAACTTGTATGGGCAATATTATATTACCATGTATTACGATAATGAATATAACCGGGCTAATGGAGAAGATTTATAACTCTTTAAATATCTTGATACAATGAATAGAGAAAATGACAATGGAAGGAAATCGGTGAAGTGTGGAAAGACAACGGATAGCATTAAAACGTTGACTAAGTTATGTAATGATGAAGCCGCAAAATTGGCGTTGAGTATTAAAGTTCCAAATCAATCTGTAGTTGAGGTTTCATTTTGGACAGAAGATTTTCCGGAGCTTATCTGCGTAGGAAAATATAGTAAGGATGCTAATGATTCCGTGACATACGAACTTGACTTTTCAAAATCGACTTTGTAAATAGCCTCGTTGTGTGATTGAAAAATGCCCCATGAATTGCCCACGATTGTTACATGGGGCGTTGTCATGTAGATAGTTTCGTTCTTTCCGACATTTGCCCCTCTCCCCACTTTGCGCTATCTTTGCAGCCGGAAACAAGTACTTTTGGAGATAGAATCATCATGCAACGTTACTTCATTTACCTCTCTTACGACGGGGCAGCCTATCATGGCTGGCAGGTGCAGCCCAATGGCGACAGCGTGCAGCAACGGCTGATGGACGCACTGGCCACACTGCTGCGCCGTCCGGTGGAGGTGGTGGGCGCGGGGCGGACGGACGCCGGGGTGCATGCCCGGCTGATGGTGGCGCACTTCGACGCGGACGCCCCGCTCGACGCGGCCCTGATGGCCGACAAGCTGAACCGCTTGCTACCGCCGGACATTGCCGTGCATCGCTTGAGGCCGGTGAGGCCCGATGCCCATGCCCGCTTCGACGCCACGGCGCGCACCTACCATTATTATATATCGACCGCCAAGGACCCCTTTGCCCGGGCGTATGCCTACCGGCTGTTTCATGCTCCCGACTTCGGGCGGATGAATGAGGCGGCGCAGGTGCTGGCCGAGTACACCGACTTTACCAGCTTCAGCAAGCTGCACACGGATGTGAAGACCAACAACTGCCGCATCACCCTGGCGCAGTGGACGCAGGTGGACGATGATACCTGGCAATTCACCATCCGGGCCGACCGCTTCCTGCGCAACATGGTGCGGGCCATCGTGGGTACGCTGCTCGAGGTGGGCCGTGGCAGGCTGACAGTGGAAGGCTTCCGCCGGGTGATAGAGCAGCGCGACCGCTGTGCGGCAGGTACCTCTGTGCCCGGCCATGCCTTGTTCCTGGCAGACATTGCCTATCCCGACGACCTCTTCACAGACACACTACTTCACCCTTAATACTTAACACCTAACACTCATGTGGTTACTCCTTGCCTTCCTTTCCGCAGCCCTGCTGGGCTTTTACGATGTGTTCAAGAAGCAGGCGCTGCGCGACAATGCCGTGCTGCCCGTACTGTTTTGCAACACGCTGCTTTGCAGCCTGGTGTTTGTGCCCTTCATCCTGGCGTCGGCCTGGTGGCCGGGATGGGTGCGGGGTACGTTGCTTGAGGTGCCGGCGGCGGGCTGGCGCGAGCACGGGCTGATTGTGGTGAAGGCCTTCATCGTGTTGTCATCATGGGTGGCGGGCTACTTCGGCATGAAGCACCTGCCGCTTACCATCGTGGGGCCTATCAACGCCACGCGCCCGGTGATGGTGTTGGTGGGCGCGCTGCTGCTGTTTGGCGAGCGGCTGAACGCGTATCAGTGGACGGGCGTGACGCTGGCCGTGCTATCCTTCTTCCTGCTGAGCCGCTCGGGCAAGAGGGAGGGGATAGACTTCCGCCATAACCGCTGGATAGGCTGCATTGTGCTGGCCGCCGTACTGGGGGCTTTGAGTGGGCTGTACGACAAGTACCTGATGACCAGCCTCCCGCCCATGCTGGTGCAGGCGTGGTACAACGTGTACCAGGTGTTCATCATGGGGCCGGTGCTGCTCCTGCTGTGGTATCCCCGGCGCCGCCAGGGCACTCCCTTCCGCTGGACGTGGGCCATCGTGGGTATCTCGCTGTTCCTCTGTGCGGCCGACTTCGCTTACTTCTACGCCCTCAGTCAGGACGGGGCCATGATATCCATCGTGTCGATGGTGCGGCGGGGCAGCGTGGTGGTGTCGTTCCTGTTTGGCGCGCTGGTGTTCCGCGAAAAGAATCTTCGGGCGAAAGCTGTCGATCTGGCGCTGGTGTTGCTGGGCATGGTGTTCCTCTACCTTGGCAGCTGATGGCGGGCGAATGTCGTGCGGGGCGGCGGGCTTAGCGGAATACAATGTTGGTGATGACCTGCGCGCCCACGTGGCGGTTGAGGTTGCGCACCAGTAGTTCGCGCCCCATCAGCAGTTCCTGGCGCAGGGCGGAGGAAGTGAGGTGTACGTACAGCGTCTGGTTTTTGATGAACAGCCCGTCGGTGTACGAGGCAATGACGGGACCCAGCACTTCGGGCCACGCGTTGATGAGGCGGTGCTCGTTGAGGGGCGATTCCAGGCACTCCTGCCTCAGATAGTGGCGGATGAGCTGGCCAATGGGGGCGGCATCGTTGCGTTTCATGCGTTGGCCTCCTCCTCGGCTTTTTCGGACACGCGGCCGTGGTCTACGTGGAACAGGCGGTAGTCGCCCCCCACCTTGTGCAGTATGCGGTCCAGATGCCCGCGGTTGGTGTCGGTGATGAATATCTGCCCGAAGTCGTCGCGTGCCACGAGCTTGATGATTTGCTCCACCCGTCCGGCGTCGAGCTTGTCGAAGATGTCGTCCAACAGCAGCAGAGGCACGGTGCGCCCCGTGCGCTTGAGAAAGTCGAATTGCGCCAGCTTCAAGGCCACGAGGTACGTCTTGTTCTGTCCTTGCGAGCCTTCGCGCTTGATGGGGAACCCCGCCAGCGTCATGTGCAGCTCATCGCGGTGTATGCCCCGCAGGGAGAATCCCATGATGCGGTCGCGCTCGCGGCTGTCCTTGAGCACCTGCAGCAGCTCGGTGTCCCGGGCGTGCGATTCGTATTGCAGGCCCACCTGCTCGCCGCCCTTCGCGATGTCCGAGTAAAACGTCTGGAAGATAGGGATGAACTCGCGGATAAAGGCTTCACGCTTGCCATACACCACCGTGCCCGCCTGCGCCATAGCCTCTTCCCACACCAGCAGCAGTTCGTCGTCTACCGACAGTTCGCTTTTCAGTAGCGCGTTTCGTTGGGCCAGGGCCTTGTTGTAGCGGATGAGTGCCTCGAGGTATTCCTTGTCGTATTGCGAGATGACCACGTCCATAAACCGGCGCCGCTCCTCGCTTCCCCCGGCTATGAGCAGCGCATCAGCCGGCGACACCATGACGAGCGGCAGGAAGCCGATGTGGTCGGACAGGCGGGTGTATTCCTTCTTGTTTCGCTTGAACTGCTTCTTCTGCCGGCGCTTCATGCCGCAATATATTTCCTCCGGTGTGCCGTCGGCCTCCTCCTCGTAGAAGCCCTGTATGACAAAGAAGTCGGCCTCGTGGCGGATGTTTTGCGAGTCGATGGGGTTGCCCGCGCTTTTGCAGAACGACAAGAAGTAGATGGCGTCCAGCAAGTTGGTCTTTCCCATGCCGTTTTGCCCGAAGAAACAGTTCAGTTTGGGCGAAAAGGCAAGCTCCACTTGCTCCAGGTTCTTGTAGTTTAATATGGATATACGCTTTAATATCATGTGGACGTTGCTAAGTTCGGGACAAAAATACGGAGAAAAATCGGGCTTTTAATTTGGCAACCTAAAAAAAGATGCGCCTAAATTTCGTCAGTAGCCATAAAAGACTTACTTTTGCGGGTCGAAATGGCAATCAACCGAATTAATAATAAAATAATACATAAACAATGGCAGAACAAAAGAAGACGAATGAAGCCTTGAATGTGGAAGACGCACTGACACAATCGGAGGCATTTCTCATCAAGAACAAAAAGACGATTATCGGGGTTATTGTGGCTATCGTTATCATCATAGCCGGTACGTTGATGTATAAGAACCTCTATGCCGCTCCGCGTGAGGCAAAGGCGCAAGCAGCATTGGTGAAAGGACAGGAATACTTTGCAGCCGGTAACTTCGAGGAAGCGCTCAACGGCGACAGCATAGGCTACACAGGTCTGGTCAAGGTAGCCGATGAATATAGCGGCACACGGTCGGCCAACCTGGCTCAGGCTTACATTGGCATTTGCCAAGCCAAGCTGGGCAACTATGAGGCAGCCATCCAGGCTCTCAACAGCTTTGACGGCGATGACCAGATGGTGGCTCCCGCACTGAAAGGTACCATAGGAAACTGCTATGCCGAATTGGGGCAGCTGGACAAGGCTGCAGCTACTTTGTTGCAGGCCGCTCAGGAAGCCGACAACAATACGCTGAGCCCCATCTACCTGATGCAAGCTGGCAAAATCCTGGTAAAGCAAGGCAAGTACGACGAGGCTATCAAAGCTTATACCACCGTTAAAGAGAAATATTTCCGTTCTTATCAAGCCATGGAGGCCGATAAGTACATAGAGCAAGCCAAGTTGTTGAAAAAGTAAAGGAAAGTAGCTGAAAAGAGGCGGCCTTTCTATTGAATAGTAAAAGTATGGCAACAGCATACCACAATTTATCGGAATACGATTTCAATTCCGTACCCAATGCCGAACACATGAAGTTCGGCATTGTAGTATCGGAGTGGAACTTCAACATTACGGGCGCCTTGCTGAAAGGTGCCGTCGAGACCCTGAAGAAACATGGGGCAAAGGAAGAGAATATCCTTATAAAGACCGTTCCCGGAAGTTTTGAACTGACTTTTGGTGCGAGCCAGCTCATTAAGCATACAGATGTCGATGCCGTTATCGCATTGGGGTGCGTGGTGAGGGGAGATACTCCTCACTTCGACTACGTGTGCATGGGTGCTACCGAAGGCATCACCCGGCTGAATGCCACTACGGATACTCCGGTGATTTATGGCCTGATTACTACCAACGACATGGCACAAGCCGAGGACCGTTCTGGCGGCAAACTCGGCAATAAAGGTGATGAATGTGCAGTAACGGCAATAAAAATGATAGATTTTGCTTGGAGTTTAAAAAAATAGTTGTACCTTTGCACCGCAATTCAATGAGGGAGGTACTCCTCCACTAGAATGTAGCAAAACGATGGGCAAATTCCAGAGTGGCCAAATGGGGCAGACTGTAAATCTGCTGGCTTACGCCTTCGGTGGTTCGAATCCATCTTTGCCCACTGAAATTGCGGAAGTAGCTCAGTTGATAGAGCATTAGCCTTCCAAGCTGAGGGTCGCGGGTTTGAGTCCCGTCTTCCGCTCTTGAAGAAAAGCGCTGAAAATCAGCTATATAATAGCTATTTGAGGCGCTTTTTTACTTGTTTATAGCCCTAATATGCGGTTAAAAAAAACGAGAATTTTGCACAAAATTGACGAAAAAAGCCCTTTTTCGGCGCATTTATTGCAATATTCTTGCAACAAAATCGCAACTATGGCAACTATCAAAATCTACTTAGACAAGCGTACAACCCGTTGTGACGGGGCTTCCCCGCTAAAACTTAGCATCTACCACAATGGAAAAACTGCATTTTCCAGCCTTAATATCTTTGTCCACGCCTGGAATTGGGACGAATCGGCCGCAAAAGTAATCGGCCTGCCCAACCGTTCATCTATAAACGCCTTCCTGCTGCAAAAGCGGCTGGAGGCTGAAACTGTTGTGCTGAAACTTACCACGGATGGCGTGATAGACGACATGAGCCTGTCACAGCTGAAGGATGCCATACTTGGCAAGGAGGAAAAGAGGAAGGCAAGGAAATGGGAAAACCACGAATTCGCCGCCACTTTCCGGAAATTCATCTCGCAAAAGAACAGGCCCGGAACGCGTGGACTTTATGAGCAGACACTCGCGAAGCTGAACGCCTTCTGCCCCGACCTGGACGATCTGAAGTATGAAGACATCACTAAAGGATGGCTGACGGACTTTGATGCCTTCATGTCGAGCACCATGTGCCGCAACTCCCGCAACATTCACCTGCGCAATATTCGCACCGTGTTCAACTATGCCATCGATGAGGAATACACCACGCTTTATCCTTTCCGCCGCTTCAAGATAAGAGCGGAAGAGACGCGCAAACGGTGCCTCACCGTGGAGCAGCTGCGCATGCTTCGCGATTACCCTTGCGAGCCTCATCAGGCGAAGTACCGCGACATATTCATGCTGATGTTTTACCTGATTGGCATAAACTCCGTAGACCTGCTACAGGCCAAAAAGTCGGACGTGGTGGGCGACCGCCTGGAATACCGCCGCGCCAAGACAGGCAAGCTATACTCCATAAAGATAGAGCCGGAGGCGTGGGAGATAATAAACCGCTATGCAGGCAATGGCATCTACCTGCTCGACGCGATGGACCGCTATGGCAACTACCAGGACTTTGCCCACCGCATGACCCGTGAACTGAAACGCATCGGACCTATGAAACGCAAAGGTCGCGGCGGAAAGAAGGTAATCGTCCCACTATTCCCCGGCCTTTCGCCCTACTGGAGCCGCCATAGCTGGGCAACCATCGCCTACGGCCTCGACGTGCCGAAGGAAACCATATCGGAGGCCCTTGGGCACGAGATAGGAAGCCGCGTCACGTCGATATACATCAAGTTTGACCGCAAGAAGGTTGACGCTGCCAACCGCCGGGTGATAGACTACGTGATGCATGGGGAATAATCCCTACCACTGCAATATATCCCAGCTCACCCCGACCCCCACATACCACCCCGTCGGCCAGCCCGCGCCAGCCTGCACGCCCAGCCCCCAACGCTTAGGTTTCTGCGTCACGGTCACGGTCTGCGTCTTGCGGAACACCTCCATGAGGTCGAGCGAGGGGCGGTAGCCGCTGATGATGGCGTGGTAGTCGTCGGTAAGATACTCCCGCCGTTCGATGGGGACGGGGATAAACAACGTGTCGCGCACGGTGTCCGTCCCTTCCCAGATGGGCACGGGGAATGGGATGGTGTCCCAGTGGTCGAATCGAACGAGCAGGGGGCGTGGCAGGGTGTCGCGCAGGGTGTCTCGTATAACAACGGTGTCGCGCATCGTCCTTGTCTCTTTGACAGAGGGGCGCATCCAGCCCCACAGGCATAGCGCAAGGAGCAGGGCGA
>CALUIF010000088.1 GCA_944320635.1 uncultured Bacteroides sp.
CATTGGGCACAGGCTGCTGCTCGTAGGCCGGGGCAATAGTTTGGACGCCATGTGCCTGGTAAAAGGCGCGTGCCTGCCGGTTCATTACGTTGCCCAGGTAGGTCAGGCTTTGCCTTGCGGGGTAGGGATGGCTGCTTGGCCGCCATACGGCTACCTCGCGGCGGTAGTTAATGCGGCGTGCCCTTATCAGTCGCTCTACGGCTTGCCTGCGCCACTCCGCCAATAGGGAGGTCGGCAAGAACCAGTTGCCCGACAGGGAAATGCTGATGTATTCATCCCCTCTTACGGCAAAGGGTGTGCCCCCTAGCTTGGACAAGACGGTGCGGATGTTGGCGGCCTGTGGTGTGCGTGCCGTGTCTTTGGGGTGGTCGAAGGGCAGTGATACGTGATGGCCGTCTTCATCGGAAGCCGTAAGGGTGAAGCCGCGCGGGTGTTCTTCCAGCGTCCAGCTCAAAGCAATGCTGCGTTGGGCAGACTTGTGGGAGAGCAGCCGTTCGAACTCTTGGTCGTAGTTGCGGAATAAGGGCGTGTGTGGTGCGATGCGTGGCACTTCACCTGCCGGAAACAGTTTATTCCCGCCCTCTACCCGGTTGATGCGGAAGCCCTGCAGGTGTCCGCGGTTGTCGAGGTAGCAGGCACCGTCACCGTTGTGGAAGGGCTTCACGCCTGCTACGCTGATGTAGCCTGCTCGCTGCTCTTTCACCGTGCCCATGGCTTCGCCCAGCGATTTAGGAGTGTGGAACGACGAAACGTCTTCGCCCCGCCCGTCCAGAAAGTAGGTGGTGAATCCCCGGTTGAAGCTTTTGGCCACGTTGGGGGTGAAGGTGTAGGTGCTGCTGCCCGACGAGGCTCGTACATACTCTGGCCTGCGGGCAAAGATGGCGTCAAGGCATTGGCGGTAGGCGGCGGTGACGTTTTTCACATAGCCGGCATCCTTCAGTCGCCCCTCAATCTTCAAGGAGGTGGCGCCGGCATCGAGCAAATCTTCCAGGCGGTCCAGGCGGTTCATGTCTTTCAGCGAGAGCAGGTGCCTGCCTTGCATGATGGTCTTGCCATCGGCATCCACCAAGTCGAAAGGCAGGCGGCAGAATTGGGCGCACTCGCCACGGTTGGCACTGCGCCCGAAGCAGGCCTGACTGGCATAACACTGCCCGCTGTAGCTGACGCACAAGGCACCGTGCACAAACACTTCGAGCGGTACGTCGGGGCAGGTGCGGTGGATGGCGTTTATCTCCTGTAGCGACAGTTCGCGGGCCAGTACCACTTGGCGGAAACCGGCATCGGCCAGGAAACGTACTTTCGCAGCCGTGCGGTTGTCCATCTGCGTGCTGGCATGCAGGGGGATGGGGGGTAGTGACAGGCGGGTGATGCCCATGTCTTGCACAATGAGTGCGTCCGTGCCGATACGGTATAGTTCGTCGATAAGGCGTTCCGTCTCGGCCAGTTCACGGTCGGTCAATATGGTGTTGAGGGTGACGTAGATGCGTACGTTGTACTGGTGTGCATAGTCGGTGAGCCGGTGGATGTCGTCCACACTGTTGGTGGCGGCGGCGCGGGCGCCGAAGCGGGGGGCGCCGATGTACACGGCATCGGCGCCGTGGTCGACGGCGGCGAGCCCGCATTCCAGATTGCGGGCGGGCGAGAGCAGTTCGATGCGTCGTGGTTCAGCCGATTTCATTGATGTTATAGGGCGTTTCCTGATAGACGAAATAGTTCAGCCAGTTGGAGAAGAGCAAGTTGGCATGGGCGCGCCAGCGCACGAGCACGCCGCGCGAGGGGTCATCGTCCACGTAGTAGTTCTTGGGCATGTCGATGGGCAGGCCTTTCGAGAGGTCGCGCCGGTATTCCGTGTCGAGCGTCAGTGGGGAGTATTCGGAATGGCCGGTGATGAAGAAGTCTCTTCCGCCACGGGCCATGGCCATGTACACACCGGCTTCGGGCGATTCGGAGAGCAGTGTGAGCTGGGGTACGCGGAGGATGTCTTCGCGGCGCACCTCGGTATGGCGGCTGTGGGGCACGTAGAACACGTCGTCGAAGCCGCGGAAGATAGGGTGCAGGGGTTGCAGGGGGCGGTGGGGGAAGATGCCGAACATTTTCCGCTCCAGCGGGTACTTGGGCACGCCGTAGTGGTGGTACAGTCCTGCCTGGGCTGCCCAGCAGATGTACAGGGTGGAGGTGACGTGGGTGCGTGCCCAGTCGAATATTTCGGTAATCTCGTCCCAATAGTTCACCTGCTCGAAGGGCATCTGCTCCACGGGGGCGCCGGTGATGATCATGCCGTCGTACTTTTCCTTCCGCATCACCTCGAAGTCGGTGTAGAAGGCCTGCATGTGCTCTATGGGTGTGTTCTTGGGGGTGTGGCTCTTGATTTTCATGAAGGATATTTCCACCTGCAGGGGGGTGTTCGAGAGCAGGCGCACGAGGTCGGTCTCGGTGGTAATCTTCAGGGGCATGAGGTTGAGGATGACGATGCGCAGCGGGCGGATGTCCTGCCGCGTGGCGCGCGAGTGGTCGATGACGAAGATGTTCTCCTTCTTCAGCAGTTCGATGGCCGGGAGCCGGTCGGGTAAGTTCAGTGGCATAAGCGTGTGTGCAAAATAGGTTGGGTGGATGGCGGTCAAGACGTGGGCGGAATCGAGGTCTAGATGTCGGCCGGTCCGAGGTCTAGATGTCGGCGGGCTCGAGATCTAGATGTCGATGGGGTCGAGATCTAGACCTCGATGAGCCCGAGGTCTAGGGGTCGTTTCCGCCGCTGTCTGTACGGCAGTCGTCAGAATAGCTTGCCGGGGTATTCGCCGTTGTCTATCAGCGACTTAATCTTGGCTACCACGGCGGGCCGGTCTTCGGGATAGGTGACTCCGAACCACTTGCTCGTCGTGTCGAGCACTTCTACCGTAGCCGTTCCGTCTTTGATGAGCTTGTCCACCATGAGCGGGATAAAGAATTCGCTCTTGAGGTTCTCCATGTTCTTGGGGTCGCTGAGGAACGTCTTGAAGTACTCGCGGCTGTGGGCAAAGTAGTCGGGCGTGAAGCCCCAGAAGTTCATGCTCACGGGCGTCGTCTCCGGTGTGGATACCCATTGTTCGTTGTCGTCCAGATACTTTACCTCGCCGTCCATGCGCTGAATCTTGGTGCGCTCTACCACCGAGGTGAGCAGGTGGCGCTCGTCGGTACCGCAGATGCCACGGCTCACGGTTCCGCTCTCGCTCAGCGTGTTGCCCACGCGGAAGCCTACCATGGCGTATGTGCCTGTGCTTCCCTGAGGCAGTGCGGAGAGGAAACTGCCCATTGCCCGGAACGAGTCGCGCCCGTAGAAGTCATCGCAATTAATCACCGCGAAAGGCTCGTGGATGACGTTCTCGCCCATCATTACGGCGTGGTTCGTGCCCCACGGCTTGGTGCGTCCCTCCGGGCAGGTGAAGCCTTCGGGAAGCGCGTCGAGCGACTGGAACACCAGCTCGCACGGGATGTGCCCTTCGTATTTGGAGATAATCTTGT
>CALUIF010000089.1 GCA_944320635.1 uncultured Bacteroides sp.
AGAGGCAATGCGATGCGAGGCTGTACACAGGAAACTCCGCTGCGACACCGTGGCGTAAACACCTATTACTACGGGAGCCGCGTTGTAGCAGTCTACCCCGGAGGCAAGGCAGGCATGTTCTTTCATCACCAGATTCCAGGGCATGAAGATCTTGGCAGAGGCATAGATATTGGCGGTCTTCGCCACCTTCGCACCAAACAACCTCAGCAGCAGACGTTTCCAAGGCATCAGGGTGCTCTTGGGGAAAGGACGCGCCAAGACGTTCCAGCACACCGTCCATACCAGCCGCCGGATGCGGTTGGCCGTGGTGTAAGGGGATATGAAGTTTACTTCATTATCCATGATTGCAAATACAAAGAAAAAAACTGACTGAGAAGTGCCGCGTCAGGCATTCATCATCGTGGCGCGTATGGCCACAATGTGCAAGGTCGTTTTGGTGAAACGATAAATAATCCGGTATTTGGGATGTATCAAGATTCTGCAAAATGTTTTGCCGCTTTCTTCCCCATATTGAAAGCGTACCAGTCACTGATGGCATCAAAATGCCGCTGAGCCCTCCTATTCCACTTTACCTTTAAAGTCCCCATCTGGCATACATGGCTTTTACTTCCTCATCGGATGCCACCCCGCTGTCCTCCGACAAGCGCAGTTCTTCCTCAAACTCCTCGTCGGTAAACACGCAGGGCATGTCGCCGGCATGAAGCACTTCCCAGCATTGCTCCAGTTTGTGCAGGTCGTTGCTGGCATCGATGGTGGCTATCAGTCGGTTCTTCAGGCTTTGAAGTTCCGGCGTATTATAGTTTACAGCAGGTTCTGATACTTTCATTGCGCATTCCCATTAGTTAAAATCGAAATTGTCCTTTTGCCGCAACAAGCGCTTGATGGCCCAATCTTTTCTTTGCAAAGTTATTCAAATCCCCGGATATTCAAATTTTTTTTCTTTTCATTTTCTCCCCCATCCCGCCATAAGCATGGGCAAGCAGGCGGAAGAATTTGTCCTGCCAATCGCGGCACTCCCGTTGCAGCAAGCGCGCTACATGCGGATAGGCTGTCATCTCAATGCGCTCGGCATAAACGGACTGGATAAGGGCATGGGCACGTATGCTTTGCGTCATGGTGAATACAGGGCATTTGCCCCGCCCCGGTGCAGCCCGTTGTTCCGCAACCCGATGTATCGTTCGGCTATGCGGCTCGGAATACCAAGGTAAGCTATGCGGTCGATAAGCGCCTGGGTGATTTGTATACTGATTTCTATTGCGGCATCGGCATCTGTGTTCGTGTGGTTTAGCATGTACGATTTAAGGTGTTATTCTGTTGATATTCTGAATAATAACGAGCTAAAATGTCCCCTTGGGGACAAAAAACGGAAAAAGTTTTTTATTTCCCCGAACTTCGCGCCGTCATTAAAACAAAAATGTAATTATGATTCAAACAAACGAATTTATGTCTTTTTTCAACGCGCCCATCGCTCCCGTCAGGGATGCTGCAGGACGCTTGGTAAGGGCAGCCACCATGCTGCCCAGCAGGGCTATAAGCCTTGCCGAAGTGTATCGGCTGATCAGTGCCGACGAACCGCTGCGCCTGCTCACCGAGCAGGTGCGCGCTGCAACCGACTTGAGCCTGGCCAAGCGCCAATGTCTGCCTTACGTCACGCCCTTCGGCACTTTCAGCCGCAGGCGTTGCGAGTGCCTCACCGCTTTCTCCGGCCTGCTGCCCATCGATGTGGACAAGCTGGACAGCCCGCAAGATGCGGAGGCTATGAAAAACCTCCTGTTCCACGACCCCTACCTCGACACAAGACTGGCCTTCGTCAGTCCGGGCGGACACGGCGTAAAAGCGTTTATCCGCATGCCATCCACACAGCCGGACGAGGGGGAAAAGCCTGCCGACTTTGCCGCCCGCTATGCCACCCAGGCCATGGACTATGTGCGGTATCTGTACGACCCGCATCCCGACGACAACACGCGTGGCGTAGACCTCAGCGGGAAAGACGTGGTGCGCGCCTGCTTCCTTTGCCACGATGCAAGGGCAATGATGAAGTGACGGCGAGGCTTTTCTTTGATTAATTTATTACTTTAAATATTGATATATAGATGAACGATTTACAAGTACTTATCGACGCAGTGAAGCGTCAGGGAGCCGACATCGCTCCCACCTACAGCGAATATCTGCAGCTGGCACTGGCCCTTGCCACCGATTGCGGTGAGGCGGGACGCAGCGTGTTTCATGCCTTGTGCAGCCCCTCGCCCAAGTACAGGCAGGCAGATGCCGACAAGATGTACACCCGTGTGTTGCGCGACGGACGGGGACTGGTGCACTTAGGCACCGTGTTCCACCTGGCCGAACGGGCGGGAGTGAAATTACAAAACTTGCAAACTTGCAATCTTGCAGCCCCGCCTCACCCACACACACGCGCGTACACGCACGAGAGCACCGGCTGTCCGCCGGCTGCCACACCTCCCGGCAAGGATGTACCCCCCTTGCCGCCCCTACCCGGTTTTTCCCCTTACCTCTGGCCACCCTTTCTGCAGCAGGTGGTGGACTGTGGCGACTCGCCTGCACAGCGGGACATCTTGCTGCTGGGAGCAACCACCGTGTTCGGCGCTACCCTCAACCGACTGATGTACTTTGTGTACGGGCGGAAAAACCGGTATCCTTGCCTGCAAACCTTTATCGTGGCGCCGCCGGCCTCGGGCAAAGGGGCATTGACCTGGGTGCGCCGCTTGGCCGAACCCATACACGATGACCTGCTCGACGCCTACAACCGCAAGATGCAGGAGTATCGCGCGGAGAAAGCCCGCAGAGACGCTTTGGGCAAAGAGAAGGCTGCTACGCCCGAACCCGAACCGCCGCGCATGAAAATGTTTCTCATCACCGGCGACAACTCGGGCACCGGTATGCTGGAAAACCTGATGGATGCCGACGGGGCCGGACTGATTTGCGAGACCGAAGCCGATACCGTCAGCTCGGCCATAGGCAACGACTACGGACATTGGAGCGACACGCTTCGTAAAAGTTTCGACCACGAACGACTGGCCTACAACCGGCGCACCAACCACGAGTACCGCGAATGCAAACGCTCATTTCTCAGCGTGCTGCTCAGCGGAACGCCGGCGCAGGTACAGCCACTGATACCTTCGGCAGAAAACGGCTTGTTCTCCCGCCAAGTGTTCTATTGCATGCCGCCCATCGATGAGTGGACCGACCAGTTCAACCTCTCGGATACCGACTACGACAGCACGTTCTCCCGATGGGGACAGCAGTGGAAACAGTTGTTGGACAACTTGTCCGGCAATGTAAGCAGCATCCGCCTGGAGCTGTCGGCAGCACAGATCAAAGCCTTCAACCTACGCCTTGCCCGTCTTTTCGGACGAGCCGGAGCCGCCCACGGCGCCCCCATGAAAAGTACCGTAGCCCGCATTGCCATCAATCTGTGTCGCATCCTGGGCGTTGTGGCCCTGCTGCGGGCGCTGAACACGCTGCTCCCCGTAGGGAAAGATGCTGTTGCCCGCCCGTGCTACGACGACATCACCAGCCTGTTGTCAAAGTGCCCCGGCCTTTCGCCCGATCCGGACATTCCGCAGGAAAACATACACGACGGGGTTGTACCGAAATACCGGCTCACAGCCACGGATGCCGACTTCCAAGCTGTCCTGTCGCTGGCCGAGCCGTTGTATTTTCACGCCTGCCATGTGTTGTCGTTGTTGCCTGCCATCGAAACGCCCCGGCAACCGGTTCGCACCACAGCCACCTTCTTGGACCGCCTGCCCGACCGTTTCACCCGGCAAGTCGCCATCGACGAAGCGCAACGGTGTGGCCTTCTCCTCAACACGCTCGACTCGCTGCTGACGCGCATGGTCGACAAGGGTGTGCTACGAAGGACGCAACGTGGCGAATACGAGTTCGCCTCGCGTATGCGCACGCACGTGTGTGTGGGTGAGGCAGGGCTGCAAGATTGCAAGTTTGTCGCCCGACAGTCCGTCGGCTTCTAAGAATGGCTGACCCCTTGCGTATTTTTTCCCAGTTAGGAAAAAATCTTTTCCCAGTTGGGAAAATTTCAGCGCCCAGTCAGGGAGAAATGAAGAATTAAGTAAGTCTCAAGAATTAAATGAATATATCCTGTTATTTTTTAGACGCGGATTGAGCAGATTGAGCGGATTTGTAATTTATAGGATTCAGTCAGATTCAGCATTTTATGCTAAAATAATCCACATCATCCGCTCAATCCGCGTCTAAAAAATCAATGACCGACATAATATAAACTAAGAAGCTGTTTTGATTTTATTCCTAAATTGCTTTATCCGGCTTTTCTAAGTCTGTTTTCGGTCTTTTTGTCTGTTCCCATTCGTCACATAACCCGCTATGTTCCTCACATGAACAGGCAAAAATCCTCAAAAACACCCATTAGAAAAATGCCGGAATAAAATCAAAACAGCTTCTAAATATGAACAACTACTTATTCAAAATCATGCAAAGTTTTCGTCCTATGGCCATGAAGAAAGGCGAACTGGCCCGCCTCTATTTTCCGGACTCCACTACGGCAGTCGGCACCAACCGGTTGATGCGTTGGATACACCATTGTGTCCCGCTGATGAACGACCTGGAGCAAACCGGCTACCGGCACTCCCAGAAGCTGCTTACAGCCCGGCAAGTGTCTATCATAGTCCGGCACCTTGGCGAACCGTAAAGTACACAACCCTGCAAAACCCACGGAAACCCATTAGTGCGTTTGCAGCGTGGACTATCTTCGCACCGTGATTCTTAATTCTCAATTTTTAATTTTTATTTTTTTTAATTCTATGGGTATCAAAGTCAAAGCCCGCCAGATGAAACTGGCAGTAGGTCCGTCGGCCGGACAATACCGCTTCATCATGCAAGCCGACATTTACAGCACGTTGAAGCAAGACAAAGTTATCAGCGAAGCCTCCCTGCGCTCAGGCATCGCAAAGGGTACCATCAGCGCTACGTGGGAAGCCATTGGCGATGTCATTAAGAACTGGGCCACGGAAGGCCACTCGGTCCCTATCCCCGGTCTGGGTACCATGCGCTTCGGCGTCCGCGCCAATGCAGTAGAGGACGTTGAAGACGTAAGCACCTCGCTCATCACTTCGCGCCGCGTCATCTTCACGCCGAGTACCGACATCAAGCAGGAACTGAAAAACACCTCCATCAACATCACCTGTTATGATAAAGAGGGTAACCTCATCAAGCAAGTCAACTCGGCCGACGACGGCACTGTGGACGAAGACCCCGATGATACCGGCACCGACGAAGAAGAAGACGGCAACCAGCAGTTGGGGTAGAGTAAATTAAGAATGAAGAATTGAGAATGAAGAATTTTCCGAGTGATTCTTCAGATTCAATGAGGCATGAGAAATGAAAGATTTCCCCATACGTTCTCAGATATGATGAAATATTTCCGGACCAACGTTCCGAGTAGGAACTCCTGCTGTTATCAATTCTTCATTCTTAATTCTTCATTTTTCATTCATTTAGTACTATTTTTTAATTCTCAATTTTCAATTCTTAATTCTGTCAACTATGTCTACAAAAAGATCTACTTGGGTAACTATTCTGAACGCCATTGCACAAGCCATCATTGCCGCGCTCACCGCATTAGGCGTATCCAGTTGCGCCACGCTGTTCTAACATTGTAACGAACGAATGAGGAATGGAGAATTCTTCACTCTCCATTCTTCATTCTTAATTCTTTATTTTTATGATTCAAGAAACTTTTCCCCTGACTGTCGGTGGAGAGGAAGTGCGCGACGAGCGCACTCTACTCACCGGCGTAGAAAGCGGACTGATGATGGACTCCGTTCACTCCGTGCGCTACATCGTCCTCCACTGTTCTGCTACCCGCTGCACCTGCGACTATACGGTAGAGCAACTTTTACGCGACCACAAGGCGCGTGGTTTCCGCACCATCGGCTATCATTTCTACATTCGTCGCGACGGTACCGTCACCCGGCATCGCCGCCTCTTGGAAGTAGGTGCCCACTGCCGGCCTTTCAACCGCTGCTCCATTGGCGTGTGCTATGAAGGTGGCCTGGATGCC
>CALUIF010000090.1 GCA_944320635.1 uncultured Bacteroides sp.
TGGGGTCATTGTGGCGCACATTCTCGAAGATGTACTCTTTGCAACCGTTGCCGGCCATGTGGTAGAGGATGGTGATGTCGTCCACCAGGTCGTACTTCTGGGAGTCGATGACGGCCTTGAACTGTGCTTTGGCCTCGAGGTACTTGCCCTGATAGAGATATACCTTGCCAAGCAGAGCCTGTGCGGCTTCAAGAGTGACGCGTGTCCCGGTATCTTTGTCATCCATGTTGGTCTTGGAAACCAATGCTCCGGAGTTGATGGCTTCAGTAAGGTCTGTCTCAATGAAGCTGTATAAAGCCTCTTCCGATGAGTTGGGCTGTTCATATTCGCTTGCCGTCAGCACATGGTCTACCAAGGGCGGGTTGCCCCACAGGGTGACCAGTTCAAAGTAGCAGATGGCCCGGAAGAACTTGGCCTCCGCAATATTCCTTTTCTTGATGTCGGACGATTCATCGAACTTCTCAAGCACGATGTTGGCCAGGTAGATGGTGCTGTACATCTCGCGGTAGTACAGTTTTACCCATTCGTTGGTGGTTGTGGTCACGCTTTGTGCCAGCTCCTGCGGGGCGGGCTGGTCCCATGCCCCGCCGCAATACAGGTCGTCGGCCAGCATGTTCTTCAACAGGAAGCCGTTGCAATACCTCCAGTCGATGTCTCCCGAATAGGCATTGCGGAAGGAGTTGTATACGGCGGTAATGGCCTCGTCGCAATCGGCATCGGTTTTATAGAAATTCTCTTCGCTGATAACCCCTTCTTGAGGTATGTTTAATAAGTCGACGTTGCAACTTGTGATGAACAAGGCTGCAGACAGGCATCCGATATATAATTTGTACTTTTTCATAGATACATGTGTTTGTTAGTGTATTGTTAGAATGTTACAGAAAGGCCGAATACCACTTTCTTGGTGGTAGGATAGTTACCGAAGTCTACGCCCATACCACTGGTGGCGGAAGCAGAAACTTCGGGGTCGATGCCCGGATAACTTGTGAAGGTGAAGAAGTCATCCAGCGACACATACAGGCGGCATTTGTCGATAAAGGCTTTCCGGGTGAGGTTCTGCGGGAGCGTGTAGCCCAGTTGGATTTGCTTGATACGGAAGTAGGAAGCATCGAATACATAGGCATCGGACATGGCGTATTTGTCCACACCCGTCTGTGTGGGCGCCGCATATTTACGGTTGGTGGAGCCGTCGGCCGTCCAGCGCTGGTCGTACAGTTCTTTCAGGGTGTAAGAGATGTCGTGGTATTCGTAGGCCATGAAGGCATCGTTGCCGATGGAGCCGCTACCGAAAATGAGGAAGTCGAAGTCCTTGTAGTTGAAGCTGGCTGTCAAGCCGAAGGTGAAGTCCGGCATTGGCTTGCCTATTTCCACGCGGTCTTCATCGTCGATGCTGCCGTTGTTGTCCTGGTCTACATAAACCGGGGCGCCCTTATCGTCCAGGTGGTCTACTTCATAGCCACGGAAGTACCACACGGGGTGTCCTACCTCGAAGGCAGTGATGCTGCCGTAACCGGCAATGCGGGTGGCGCCTTCTATGCGCCCGTTGCTGACTCTGGAATCCAGATGGGTTACTTTGTTTTTCAAAGTGGCCAGGTTGGCGTTGACAGAGTAGCTGAAGTCCTTGTTGGGCTTGTCCTTCCAGCCTAATTCTATTTCAAAGCCTTGGTTTTCCACGCTGCCGGCATTCAAGGGGGCGGAAGAGTTGCCTACCTCGAAGGGAATGGTGATTTCGGAAACAATCAAGTCCTTGGTTTTCTTCTTATACCAGTCGAAGCCCAAAGTGAAGCGGTCGTTGAATGCGCGTACATCGAAGCCCAGGTCCAGTTGCTCGGAGGTTTCCCACTTCAGCTCGTTGTTGGCCACCTGGTTGGGGCGTGCCAGCGAGGCATAAATCATCTGCGTGGTATAGTAGGAATAACCGATGGAGTTGGAGGTCAGCGAATTGGAGTAAGAATAATTCCCCAGGTTGCTGGTACTGCCATTCTGTCCCCAGCTGGCACGCAGCTTGACGAAAGTGACGGGCGTGTTGTTATTGTCCTGGAAGAACTTTTCGTTGGACAGCACCCAGCCGGCCGATACCGACGGGAAGTAACCCCAGCGGTTGTTCATGGGCAGGATGGAGGAGTCGGCAGCATCGGCACGCATGGAGAACTGGGCCATGTAGCGGTTCTTGTAGTCGTAGCTCAGGCGGCCGAAGTAAGAGAGCTTGCGGGCCACGTTGTCGTAACCGGCAACCGTCTTGGCGGCTGTGCCTGCCGGATAAGACACGTCTTGGAACAGCGGGTCGTCTTTTGAAACCTTGTCTACTCCTGCCTGTACATAGGTTGTTTTTGTTTCAGCAAAAGACATACCCAGCATGGCGGACAAGTTATGGTCTTGTGCGATGGTGGTGGAGTAGTTGGCGAAGTTTTCCCACTGGTAGTATGTTACAGAGGTATTGTTTCTCTGTGCTCCGTTCTGGTCCTGGTTGAGGACGGAGGATGAGCCGTAGAACAGGTTGTCGTACTGGTAGTAGTTGTCGTTTGACTCACGGTAGCCCAAGCGGCTGGTGAACGTAAAGCCCTTGAAGGGGGTGAAGTTGGCGTAAAGGGTGCCGCTCAGGGAGTTTCCGAAGCGCTTGATGTTGCTCTTGCGCAGGTTTACTTGCGGGTGCACGGATTCTCCATCGCCCAGTGTCATGTAGTAATCGCCGTTTTCATCGGTAAACAAGTTGTAGCCGGAGTCGAGCAATCCCTGCATTTGGGCAGGCAGTGCATCGGGGGCATAGGTGGAACGCCAATAAGGTTTCATCGTCATGATGCGCGAAATCATACTGCCGTAGGAGGAGTTAGAGCTACCATCGGAGATGGGGCGTGTGGTGTATTTGTTGTAATTGGCGGTAACGCCTACTTTCAGCCACTTCTTGATGTTGTAGTCGGCATTCAGCATGATGGACAGCCTGCGGTAGGTGTCGTAATTGCCCCGCAGGATACCATCGTTGTAAAGGTTGCTCAACGAGAGGTAGAAAGAGCCCTTGTCGTTGGCGCCTTGCAGGTTGACGCTGTGGCGTTGCATGGCCGAGTTGGTGAAGGCCACGTCGTACCAGTCGGTGGAAGACTGGCCGTCCCAGATGCCGGAGTCGATGAGGTTCTGGATATCCTGGTCGGTGAAGGTGTTGCTTACTTCTTTCTGTTGCGACAAGGATTCCTGTGAATTAATCAGCTCGGGGCGGTTGGCAAGACTGTTTATGGTATATTGGAAGTCATAGGTGATGCTGCTGCTTCCCTTGGTACCTGTCTTGGTTGTAATCAAGACCACACCGTTACCGGCCTGGGCACCGTAGATGGCAGCCGAGGCGGCGTCTTTCAACACTTCCATGCTCTTGATGTTGTTGGGGTCGATGCTGCTCAGGTCGGACACAATCAGGCCATCTACTACATACAAGGGGTCGGAAGTACCGTTGGATGAATAACCACGGATACGGATGCTGGGCGAAGAACCGGGCTGCGCACTCGTTGACACCAGTTGCACGCCGGCCGTCTTGCCTTGCAGGGCTTCTTCCGCGCGGGTGATGGTACGGTTTTCAATATCTGCCGTCTTTACGGAAGAGATGGCTCCTGTCAAGTCGCTTTTCTTCTGCACACCGTAGCCCACTACCACTACCTCGTCGAGGGTTTCGGTGTCTTCCTTCAAAGTGACATTCAGCGTGCCTCCGCTTACTACGTGTTCCTGCGTCACGTAGCCTACATAAGAGAATACGAGGGTTGCCCCTTGGTTGACTGATAAGGTGTAATTGCCATCGATGTCGGTTACTACGCCATTGGTAGTACCTTTCTCCAGAATACTGACGCCTATCATGGACTCGCCAAGGTCGTCAATTACTTTACCTGTCACCTTTACCTGGCTTTGGGCCAATGCAAAGGGGACGCACATCAATAAGAAAAGCGCTGTTCCCAACAGCCTTTTCAAACTTGTGTTTCTCAAGTTGCTTTTCATGTTTGTAATACAGTTTGTTTTGGGTTAAAAGAAATAAGTTTTTTAGGCGTGCAAATTTTATAATTTTAAAAATAAAGGATTTGTCTGTAGTTACAAAATGCTTGTCTGTATGTTCAACTAGGGTTGTCCTGTATGTTCAAAAATTTATCTGTGTGTTTAAAATATGTTCAATAACAATGTATCGGGACAGAATTATTACTATTTTCGCAGAAAATTACAATAACCTGAAAGGACCTAACCAGATAAAGTAGTACTGTTATGAAAACACCAACCGGCCTCTTGCTATTGCCGCTTTTTTTCTTGTTTGGGATGACCGTCTCATGCCGTCCGGTGGAGGATAACCGGCAAGGGCGTGTGGAAGAAAACCCGCTTATTGCCACTGACCTGTCCAACCAGCAGGTGAATGCTTTTGCTGAAGACGAGCAAGGGCATGTGTGGATTGGCACGTTCCGTGGATTGAACAAATATAATGTGTATGAATTCCATCAGTATTTCTGCACGGAAGACTCGATGTCGCTGCCCGACAACCAGGTGAAGGACATGCTGCGCGACTCGCAGGGGAGGTTATGGATTTCTACCGTCAACGGGCTTTGCCGCTATACCGACCAGGATAATTTTCTTGATGTGCCTACCGATACCCCTAACCGCAACGGCCAGCAGTTGCTGGAGAGCCGCGACGGGCGCATCTTCCTGAACTATATAACTCATCTGTCGGTGTACAATCCTGTTTCCGGACAAATGGAGCGGGTTATTCCGCAGCTCGACCCACGGGGGGAGATGAACATCAAGTGCTTTGTGGACCAGGACAACGACTTGTGGGTGGTGACGCCCACGGCCTTGCGTTGCTACGACTCGTACACCTGGCAGCTGAAGGACTCCGTTGCGCTGGAGGGCAGGCCTTGGTATTACCACCTTCAGGCGGACGGCAAGCTGTGGCTTACGGGCGTGCGCACGCTGATGGTGTATGACACCCGCACGCATCGTTTTGCCGAGGTGCCCGAGGCACTGAGCGGGCACCCGGTGCTGTCGCAAAGCGAAATCAATGTCATTCATCCCTACGGTGACCATTGCTTGCTGCTCAACACGTCGGCTCACGGCATGTTTTGCTATAACTATAAAGAGGGTACGGTGGTGGCCCAGAATGAGGAAGGCTTTCCCTTTGAAGTGCCCGGATTCCGCATCAGCCGGATGTTTACCGACTCGCGGCAGAACCTGTGGATTGGTTCGGCCGACCAGGGCTTTGCCGTGTGCTACCATTATAAAGAACGCTTTAACAACGACAACTACCTGCGCACGTTCTTCCACAACAAGTCGGTGGTGTCACTGGCAACGGGAGCGGACAACATTTTGTGGGTCACTACGCTGAACGACGGGGTGTATCGCTACGACCTGACCCGGCACAAGATAGTGAAGATAGACATGCAGCAACTCTTTGCCGACTACCGGCAGAAAGACATCCGCGTGAACCAGTTGTTGGTGGATGCCGACGACAACCTCTGGATGACCGCCAGCAGCAACGAGGCCTTGAAGTGCAGGTGGCGTGACGGCCGGCTGCAGGTGGAGGCGCGCTACGACGTCTATCTGCCCATGTCGATGGCCAGAGACACGCTGGGCGGCATCTGGATAGGCACGGCCACCCCCTATGTGTACACGCTGAAGCCGGGCGACAAGGCCTTCCGGCAGATAAAGGCATTCGACGTGAGCCAAGGCTCGGGCTTCACCTTCATCCCCGGCCTGCTGCCGCTGAAGAAGGAGGGCAAGATGCTGGCCGCAGCCTTCTACAAACCTATACAGCTGATAGACATCCGTACGGGGGAGTTGCAGCCGCTGGCGCCGGACTCGGCAGGGGTGAGGGAGGCCATCAAGCGATCGGTGTTCATCCCTACGGCCTTGTACGAGGATTCGGAGGGTGAGGTGTGGATAGGCACCGTGGCCAACGGGCTGCTGCGCTACACCCCCTCCACACGTCGGCTGCAGGCTGTGCCGGGGGCGGCTTGCTCGGACATTTCGAGCATTGAAGAAGACAGCCAGGGCAATCTGTGGGTCAGCACTCTTTACGGCCTGAGCAAATATGACCGCGCCACGGGCCGCTTCACCAATTACTATGAGGCCGACGGCATTGGCGGAAACCAGTTTTACGACCGTGCCTCGTGCCGCCTGGC
>CALUIF010000091.1 GCA_944320635.1 uncultured Bacteroides sp.
ATAATATTTATAAAGAATTCCCTGTCGGGAGCAGTCTTTTGGAAATTTATTCGGCTTTAAACCTCGATTTTCCCTATCAAGTGGTGAGCGCACGGGTCAATAACCGCTCCGAAGGGCTGAATTTCCGTGTGTACAACAACAAAGATGTGGAGTTTCTGGACGTGCGCAATCCCTCGGGCATGCGCACCTACGTGCGCTCGCTATGCTTCATACTCTACAAGGCTGTGAGCGAACTGTTTCCCAACGGCAAGCTATACGTGGAGCACCCGGTGTCGAAGGGCTACTTCTGCAACCTACGCATAGGGCGCCCCATCGAACTGGAAGACGTGCAGGCCATCAAGAAGCGGATGCAGGAAATCATCGCGATGGACATTCCGTTCCACCGCACGGAGTGCCATGTGACAGAGGCCGCACGCATCTTCAGCGAACGGGGTATGAACGACAAAGTGAAGCTTCTGGATACATCGGGCGAGCTGTACACCTATTATTATACACTGGGCGACACGGTAGACTATTACTATGGAAACCTGCTGCCCAGCACGGGATTCATCAAGCTGTTCGACGTCGTGAAGTATTACGACGGCCTGCTGCTGCGTATCCCCAACAAAGAAAACCCCAATGTGCTGGAAGAAGTGGTGAAACAGGAGAAAATGCTGGACGTCTTCAAAGAGCACCTGCGATGGAACCACATCATGGGGCTGAGCAATGTGGGCGACTTCAACCGCGCCTGCGAAGAAGGGCACGCCACCGACCTTATCAAGGTGGCCGAGGCATTGCAGGAGAAGAAAATAGCGCAGATAGCCGATGACATCTTCCACCGGGGCGAAAACGACCGGCGTGTCAAACTGGTACTCATCTCGGGGCCATCGTCTTCGGGGAAAACCACCTTCAGCAAACGGCTCTCCATCCAACTGATGACCAACGGGCTAAAACCCTACCCCATTTCGCTGGACGACTACTTCGTGGACCGCGGAGATACCCCCCGCGATGCCAATGGCGACTACGACTATGAATCGCTCTATGCACTCGACCTGCAACTGTTCAACCAGCAACTGCAAGCCCTGCTGCGCGGGGAAGAAGTGGAACTTCCCCACTACAACTTCACCGCCGGACGCAAAGAGTTCAGGGGAGACAAGCTGCGCATAGACGACAGCACTATCCTCATTCTCGAAGGCATTCATGCCCTGAACCCTGAACTGACACCACAGATTCCCGACGAAAACAAATACAAAATCTACGTGTCGGCACTTACCACCATTTCATTGGACGACCACAACTGGATTCCCACGACCGACAACCGACTGGTGCGCCGCATCATACGCGACTACAACTACCGGGGAAACTCTGCCCGCGAAACCATTTCACGCTGGCCCAGCGTGCGTGCCGGCGAAGACAAGTGGATATTCCCTTATCAGGAAAACGCAGACGTCATGTTCAACTCGGCATTATTGTTCGAATTCGCCGTGCTGCGCTACCACGTGGAACCCATCCTGAACAGCGTGCCACGCAACTGTCCCGAATATGCGGAAGCCTACCGGCTGCTGAAGTTCATCAAATACTTCACGCCGGTGCAGGATAAAGAGATTCCACCGACATCATTGCTGAGGGAGTTCCTGGGCGGCAGCAGCTTCAAGTATTGACAGGCACGTAAGGCAAAGGAATGGACAAGAAAGCCTTGCGCGACAAAAAAAATGTCCATTCCAAGACCATCGTACTGAAGAATACCGTAACTTTACGGCGGACTAACCTTGAAACAAGATGAAAAAAGTTATCGGTATGCTGATATGCATGGCATTATGCCAGTGCATCGCTCCCTTGGCAGCGCAAGACCGCGGGGACGACTTGAGACAACAGGCGCAAGAATGCCTGGACAAGAAAGACTACACCAAAGCCCGCTACCTGTTCCTGCAGGCCTATTACTCCTTTGCCTCGGGCACACAATACGACAAAGCCGTGGCATGCGGAGTGCAGGCCAGCGCCCTCTACCACCGGGAGAACTACAACCAGGAAGCTTTTGAACTGCTCGCTTCCGTAGAGCAAACCGTCATTGCCGGCGAGCAAAAAAGCGGCAAACTCATGCCCGCCCTGCACTACCCCATCACACGGGAGCGCCTGTACATCTACACCAAGCAACGCACCGCTGCCCGGGCAAAAGACCAGCTTGCACAGCTGGAAGGTTGGGCCAAAGCTGCGCAAAACGACTCATTGAACACCGATCTGCTCCGCACGAAAACAAAATACTACTATGCCTTCGGCATGGACACACAAGGAGATGCCACCGTCCGTGCCCTGGTCAGCCGCCACGACTCCATACAAATGCTTGCCGCACAAAAGCAATACGATGCACTGAACGCGCAGTATCAGGACAGCCTGCAGGCCATTGAAGACAAAGACAACTCACTGGCAACACGCCAATACATCATTGCAGGCTTATGCATACTGGCTGCCATACTTGCCGGCGCACTGGTAGTGGGGGCAATAATCATGCTACGCCTGCTCGCCAAAAGCCGCAAACAACGGAAAATAATCCAGACAGTAAACGAGCACAATGCTCTGAAAACAAAATTCATACGCAACATTTCCGCACAAATGACCCCGACTCTCGACACGCTGGATGCCACCTCGCCCGCCGTACAGGCGCTGAAAACCTTCTCGGCACACATCGAAGAACTGTCAGTGCTGGAAGACTCCCTGAACGAGCCTTACGAGACAGAAGACACCAACGCCCTGACCTTCTGCGAAGGCCTGGCCGACAAGACAAGGGGGCAGGTAAACGAAGGGGTAGTCATCGCCGTGAATGCTCCCAAGCTATCCGTAAAAATAAACCGCGAACATGTAGGGAAAATACTGGCCCACCTCCTGCAAAACGCTGCCTTGCACACACCCGCCGACGGGAAAATCTGGCTGGACTTCAAGAAACGCGGGGCACACACCCACCAGTTCATTGTAAGCGACACGGGATGTGGCATTCCCGAAGAACGGCAGGCCGACTTATTCAAGCCCTTTGTACAAGTGCAGGACCTGACACAAGGCGACGGCCTGGGACTACCCATCTGCTCATTGGAGGCTACCAAAATGAACGGTAGCCTCACACTGGACACCACCTACCGCAAAGGCGCAAGGTTTGTGCTGGAACTGCACGTTTAGTATCTCATCGCCTCCACCTCGTCGGGCGTCAGGGGAATTTTCTTGCCTAGACGCCGGGCGCCGGTTTCGGTAATGAGGTAGTCCTCCTCGTTGCGGATGCCGCCAAAGTCGCGGTATTCTTCCACTTTGTCGTAGTTGATGAAATCCACAAACTTTTTCTGCCCGCGCCACAAGTCTATCAACTCGGGGATGAAATAGATGCCCGGTTCCACAGTATGCACAAAGCCGGGCTCCAACGGGATGGCCAGACGCTGGCTCTTGCGCCCGAACTGCGTGCTCTTGGGCTGGCCGTCGTAGCCTACCCACACCTCACCCAGGTTCTCCATGTCGTGCACATCCAAGCCCATCATGTGTCCCAGCCCGTGCGGATAGAACAAGGCATGCGCACCCTCGCGCACGGCATCCTCGGCATTGCCCTTCATCAGCCCCAGTTCCTTCAGCCCTTCCACCATGACACGGGCCGAGAGGTCGTACACGTCCATGTAGGGAATGCCCGGACGCAACGCCTTGACCGACTCCAGGTGCATGGCATTCTGTACCTCATAAACGGCACGCTGGCGGGGAGTAAATGTCTTGTCGACCGGAATGGTGGACGACATGTCGCCTGCATAGCCCGAAGGCACTTCCGCCCCCGCATCGATAAGAAACAGCTGGCCGGACTGTATCTTGTTGCCATGATAATGATTGTGCAGCGTCTGCCCGTTGATGGTGGCAATGGTGGCGAAGGAAAGCTCGCAGTTGTTCTGCTCGGCCACGTGGTTCATCTCTGCCACCACCTCGTATTCGTACATGCCGGGACGGATAAAACGCGTGGCGGCAATGTGCATGTCGGCCGTCACGTTGCAAGCCTTCTCAATCTCCTCGATTTCCTCGGCCGACTTATGGTTGCGCTGCTTCACCACGGCTTTTATGAAGGGCACCGACCCCTCCTGGCGGGCAGGCGGAAGCCCAAGCCAGTCCATGAGCTTCAGTTTGTGCTCGGCACGGTAAGGCGGCAGGTAGTGGATGGTCTGTCCACGCTGCATGGCCCGCTGCAAGTAATCCCCAATCTCGGCATAAGGGCGGGTCTCGCCGATGCCCACGCGTTCGCTCTTTTCGCGCAAAGTGGGCTGGGTACCCATCCACACAATGTAGTCGATGCTCAGCTCATCGCCGAAGACAATCTCGCGGTCTTCATCAATATCGATAATAGCCGCCAGCCCCGCAAACGACAATCCGAAGTAATACAAGAACGTAGAATCTTGCCGGTAGCGGAAGGTATTGTCCTCATAATTCAATCCCTGCTCGTCATTTCCCAGAAATAACAGCACTCCCGAGCCAACTTGTTTCTTCAGCGTGGCCCTCCGCTGGATGTAGGTTTCCTTGGCAAACATAATCTTTCGGTTTATATGTTATAGCTAAACTTTGCACCTCCTCCCCTTCGGGACGAAATCCAAGCAAACTTACAGGAAAAAAACGGAAAAACCTCACAATTCCGCATAAAAAGGAGAATACACCCCTATTCCGCCCCATCTTCCCCGCATCCTCCCTGCTTTTGCTCCGCTCCTATAGAAGCGGAGCAAGAGCGGAGGTGGAGCGGAGCAAAACCGCCCCGGGAGCGAGGATGGGGCAAGGCTAGCCCTCACCGGGCACAAGGCGTGCGTAGGGATAAGACGTATAGACCTATCCCTATATTACCATTGTATTTCTGTATATTACATGATGTTGGCGTATAAATGACGTATTTTCATTTTCCAGCTGGCGTATTAATGAAAGGTAAGAATTTTAATGAATAATAGCATTTCGGCATACATTTGCGGCGATATTCTAATTTTCCTAAACAAACAGTTAATCTTAATTAAGCAAGACACATGAAAAAGTTACTATCAGTTTTGTTTATGTTGAGTTTTACCTTTGCTGCTGTATGGGCACAAGACATACAAGTAAAAGGTACTGTGGTGAGCGGGTCGGACAACTTCCCCTTACCAGGTGTGAATGTAGTAGTGAAAGGCACTACTATGGGTGTGATTACCGATATTGACGGTAATTTTACGATTTCGGTTCCTTCCGACGCGACGCTGGCGTTTACTTACGTAGGCTTCAAGTCGCAAGAAGTGGCGGTAAACGGGCAGACTACCCTGAACGTCATACTGGAGGAAGATATGGAGACGCTGGAAGAAGTCGTCGTAGTAGGTTACGGTGTGCAGAAGAAAGCCAACCTGACCGGTGCAGTAACCTCCATCAAGAGCGATGAGTTGCTGAAGGCCAAATCGGCAAACTCTACCAATGCACTGGTAGGACAGATGCCGGGATTGATATCCAAGCAGGCTACCGGTGAGCCGGGTGCCGACGATGCCAACCTTTATATACGTGGTATTGCCACGTTCCAAGGCGACACATCTCCGGCTTTCATTATTGATGGCATAGAGCGCACGTCGGCCGACTTTGCACGTATGGACCCCAACGACATTGAGTCTATCAACGTATTGAAGGACGCGGCTTCGGCAGCCATCTTCGGTATGCGCGGCGCCAACGGCGTTATTGTAATCACCACCAAGCGAGGCAGCTCGGCGAAGCCTACCATCAAGTATTCGGGCAACGTATCTATCCAGTCGCCTACCCGCTTGCCGGAGTTTGCAAACTCTTACGACTATGCTCGCCTGTACAACCAGTTCATGGGGCAGGAAATCTATACTCCGGAAGATTTGCAGAAATTCAAAGACGGGTCAGACCCCATCACCCACCCCAATACGGATTGGTATGACGAGATGCTTTCCAAGAACGCCATCCAGCATCAGCACAACGTATCTGTTTCCGGCGGTACGGATAAGATTCGCTACTACGTCAGCCTCGGCTACCTGCGCCAGGGAGGTTTGTGGGAAGACCTCGACTACAAGCGCTACAACCTGCGCAGCAACATCGATGTGGACATCACGAAGACTACCCGCCTGGGCGTTGATGTATCTGGACGTATGGAAAACTCCCTGAACTCAGGCTCCGCACAAGGCGTGTTCCAGCAGTTGGTACGCAACACGCCCGTGCTGCTTTGCCGCTATCCCAATGGCCTGTTTGCCGTGCCCGATGCCACACACCCCAACATTGTGGCTTCCAACCAGCCCGGCGGCAGCTATAGCAAGGGCAAGACCTTCGTAGTAGATGCCCGCATGGAGTTGGAACAAAAGCTGGACTTTGTTACCGAAGGCCTGTCGGTGAAAGGTACCGCCTCGTTCAGCAAGAATATGTACCGCAATAAAGCTTGGAATGTAGCCAACTATGTGTACACCCTGACGGATGGCGAATATGTGCTGAGCCCACGCTCAAGTGCCAGCCTTGGACTGACCCAAAACAGCGACGAGTATCAGGAATACCAGCTCCAAGCCAATTACAACCGCTCGTTCGGACAGCACAACGTGACGGCCATGGCAATGGTGCTGGCACGCAAAGGCTTCTTGGAACGTTCGGGCATGAACAGAAACTCCTTCGACTCTGAAATCCTGGACCAAATGAATGCAGGTAATGCTACCGGCCAGACACTGAATGCTTACGACAGCGAAACGGCCCGTGTCAGCTACATGGCCCGTATCAATTACAACTACGCACAACGCTACCTGGCAGAATTCAACATCCGCCGTGATGGTTCAGAGAACTTCGCTCCCTCCCGCCGTTGGGGTACGTTCATGTCGGCCTCTTTGGGTTGGGTAATCTCAGAGGAGAAATTCTTCGAGAATCTGAAAAATACAGTAAACTTCTTGAAAATTAGAGGTTCTTACGGTACGCTGGGCAACGATAACATCGGCGGAGTATCCTTCCCATTCTACAGCCGCTTCGACCTGTATTCGGGCGGAACAGCCAGCAATGGTTTTGCCAACAACCTGGGCGACTATGTATTCGGCGAATTGCTCACCAAGGGCATGGTGCCTGGTGCCATTGCCAATGCGTTGGCTACATGGGAAAAATCGCATAAGGCAAACATCGCCATCGAT
This sequence comes from uncultured Bacteroides sp., assembly GCA_944320635.1. GTDB lineage: Bacteria > Bacteroidota > Bacteroidia > Bacteroidales > Bacteroidaceae > Bacteroides. The sequence goes on from CALUIF010000091.1 coordinate 7,110, forward strand.
GCCACACTGTTCAACCGCTTGAACCTCACCGTGGACTACTTCCTGGAAAGACGTACAAATATCCTGGCACAACGTGATGCCGAGATTCCTTCTACCTTTGGCGGTATCTTGCCGTTGGAAAACCTGGGCGAGGTAAAGAACCAGGGTATCGACTTCTCCGTAAACTACCACCAGCAAATTCGCGAAGTGAACTTCTCGATAGGCGGTAACTTTACGTTTGCCCGAAACAAAATTATCGAAATGGCAGAAGCAGCAGGCACCTCTGAATACATGCGCAAAACAGGACGCCCCATCAACGGCTACTATGGCTATAAGACTGACGGCATATTCAAGAGCCAAGAAGAAATAGACAACTACGCCAAGCAGGAAGTAGCAGGCGTAGGCTACGAGACGAAACCCGGCGACATCAAATATGTGGATGTCGATGGCAACGGCGTAGTTGACTCCAACGATATGACCTACTTGGGCTATGGCAATATTCCGGAAATCATCTATGGCATCAACGGTGCATTGAATTGGAAGAACCTTGACTTCAGCTTCCTGTTCCAAGGAGCTGCACGTGCCCAAGTTTATCTGGAGGGTGGTATTATCCAGCCTTACTTCAACCAAGGCAACCTCCCCCAATTCTGGGTAGATGAGGCTTGGACGGAAGACAATGTGAACGCCCGCTATCCCCGCTTGGTGAACTCCACACACAACTTCCCGGGCACCGACATCAGCGGCGTGCAGACCTACCTGTACGATGCCTCTTACTTGCGCCTGAAAAACATAGAAATAGGCTATACACTTCCCGACAAGTGGTTGCGTCCGGCAGGTATCAGCAGCATGCGCGTGTATGTCAACGCACAAAACCTGTTTACCATTACCGATGTTCCACAAATTGACCCGGAAAACACGCAGCAGGAAGGCTGGACCTATCCGCAAATGAAATCCTTCAACGTGGGACTTACACTTCAATTCTAACTTTAAGCGATACATGGATATGAAAAAATATAAGAATTTAGCCCTGGCCACTGTGGTGGCTTTGGCTTCGGGTTGCTCGGATATGCTGGACATCAAGCCGACGACCTTTATTTCGGATGAAGCACTTTGGGAAGATGCCAAGCTCATCAACCAATTTGTAGCCAACACGTACGGCTCCATGCTGTGCGGCTTTAACCGGTGCACCTCGGGCGTAGGGCAAGACTGGTCTATGTCGTGGGCCGGCAACCTGGACTCGGGCACAGACGATGTAGCCTGCGTGTCCGACTCACCCATCTACCTGCAGCTGAATAAAGACGCCATTACAGAACAGAGCTGCCCCTTTATTGAGGAAATATGGCAACAGGAATACAAGGTCATCCGCAAGTGCAACATTCTGATAGCACAATTGCCCGAAGTGGATGAAACGGTACTCTCTGCCGAACAGAAATCGGTGCTCGACGCCGAAGCCCGCTTCCTACGCGCGTTCTGCCACTTTGAACTGGCGCGCACCTTTGGCAAGGCCCCGCTGATGCTGGTAGCACAGGAGCTGACCGACGACCTGCTGGTGCCCCCTTCTTCGTTCGAAGATATTATAAACTTCATCGTTGATGAGTGCGACACCTACGCCGACAACCTGCCATTGACCCGCTCGACCGATGAAACCGGCCACGCCACCAAAGGCGCATTCCTGGCACTGAAATCGCGCGCCTTGCTCTACCTGGCAAGCCCCCTGAACAATGCCGGTGGCGACGTACAGCGCTGGGCCGATGCTGCCCAAGCTGCTCAAGACGTCATGGACCTGCAGGTTTACCACCTGTACCGCCAAGGCGAAACACCTTATTACAGCATGGCTTTCGACAAGACCACTGCCAATGAAGAGGTAATATTCGAGCGCCGTTTCACCTACCCCGAAGCACCCCATAACATCCACATGATGTGGAGCGCCGACGTCACCGACCACGGTTCGTGGAATGGCGTATACCCCACCCAAAACCTGGTAGACGCCTACGAAACCACTAACGGCATGACGATAGACGACCCCGCCAATACCTTGTACGATGACCAGAATCCTTACGCCAACCGCGACGCCCGCTTCTACCAAAGCCTGCTGTATCATGGCCTGACGTGGGAAGGCGACGCTATCAACATGCTGCCCGGCGGCTCGTGCGAACCCCAACTGGGCAGATGGCGCTGCGGCTACGGGTTAAAGAAGTTCATGGAAGAACTGCCCGGTACCACCAACATCTACGGCGGCTATGCCCAAAGCAACAACTTCCCCTACTTCCGCTATGCCGAGGTGCTGCTAAACTATGCCGAAGCACAGAACGAAGCACTTGCCGCCCCCGATGAAAGCGTGTATGCCGCCATCAACGAAGTGCGCAACCGCGCCGGGCTGCCGGGACTGCCGGCCAACCTGACCAAAGAGGCCATGCGCAAGCGCATCAAGAACGAACGCCGCGTAGAGTTTCTGATGGAAGAACACCGCTTCTACGACCTGCGCCGCTGGCTGGACGGCGACGTGCTGGCACAGCCTATCATGGGCATGAAGGTATATGACAACAACCAAGACGGCGTGCCGGAATACGTAGTTTCGCAAGTAGAAGAACGTGCCTTCACCGGCGCCCACTACTACCTGCCCATTCCGTTGGCCGAACAAGAAAAGAATCCTTTATTGAAAGAAGAATGATGAAAAGCAAATTGCTATTGTCAGCAGGAATACTGGTGGCCATAGTGGGCGCATCGTGCGCCCACCGGCCTGCCGGTAGCACGCAGGTAAAGGACAGTCCTTACGTGCCTGCCGGATATAAATTAGTGTGGCATGACGAGTTCGACTCAGAAGCGAAAGCCCTGCCCGACACAACAAAATGGGAATACCAGCTGGGCGGAGGAGGCTGGGGCAACCACGAGCTTCAATACTACGTCCCCGCCGTCCTGGGGCAAGACACCGTGGCCTTTGTGGAAGACGGCATCCTGAACATCGTGGCACGGATGCCTCAGACGCCCGTAGACGGACATAAATACCTGTCGGCACGGATGAACTCCAAGCAAAACTGGACGTATGGTTACTTCGAAGCGAGCCTGAAAATGCCCGTAGGCCGCGGCACATGGCCCGCCTTCTGGATGCTCCCCCAAGACGTGAAAAGCTGGCCTTTGGATGGAGAAATCGACATCATGGAACATGTGGGCAGCCACCCCGATTCTATCTTGGTGACAGTACATACCCAAAAGTACAACCACATCATCGGCACACAGAAAGGCGTGCACGTCATAACGCCCCACAGCCAAAGCCAGTTCCACACCTATGCCCTGGAGTGGACCGCCCAGGAAATCAAAGGCTTCATAGACGGCAAGCAGTGCTTCACCTACCCCAACGAAGGCACCGGAAAAGAAGTATGGCCCTTCGACGCCCCCTTCCACCTGCTGCTCAACCAAGCAGTTGGCGGTGGCCTTGGCGGGCTGAAGGGTGTAGACGACGCTTGCTTCCCGGCCGTCTACCAGATAGGCTACGTGCGCGTATACCAGAAATAAGCCCCACCCTTCCTACCCTTTCCGTCGTACCCGGCCCCTATTTGCTCCGCTCTTGCTCCGCTTCCGCTCCGCTCCTATAGAAGCGGAGCAAGAGCGGAGGTGGAGCGGAGCAAAACCGCCCCGGGAGCGACGCAGACAGCAGGAAGGAGGGGCACACAAAAATGTCCGCCTTGCATCACTATGGCTATGGCGGACATTTTTGTATAAAAAGGAAGAGATTAGTCCAGCATCAAGCCGCTGCCGGGCCTAAACTTAACACTTGCTTTGGCGGGAATATCAATGGGTTGGTTGGTGGAAGGATTATAACCGCTCCGGGCTGCCTTTTTTGCCACTACAAATGTGCCGAACCCTACCAATGAAACTTTCTCGCCGTTCTTCATGGCTTTTTCAACCACTGCAATGAAAGCCTCCAAAGCTTTTTTGCAAACGACTTTAGATAAGCCGGCGTCGTTTGCCATTGCTTCAATCAGTTCCAATTTATTCATGAGGCAGAAGGTTTAGTTAGGTTTGTTATACAAAATACATTTTCACGCGTTATGTGCTTTTCGTGTAGTAGCACAAATATAACGAAATAATTCCAAATGTCAAACAAAATCAGTAAAAAAAGATGGATAATACCCAAAAGTAGAAAAAGAGAACAGCAAATTTCCATCGGGAAACAGATTTTATTTGTACTTTTGCAACGTTTTGAATAGACTTTGGAATACGTTATCTATGAATACTATACCGACTGTAACCAAAAACCTGCTCATCATCAACGTGCTGCTTTTCCTCGTGACGCTCGTGTTGGAACGCTATGGCATCGACCTGGCCGACTACCTGGGGCTGCACCTCGTCATAGCCGACAATTTCAATGCCGCGCAACTCATCACCTACATGTTCATGCACGCCAACTTTGCGCACATATTTCTCAACATGTTTGCCGTGTGGATGTTCGGGCGGATATTGGAGCAGGTGTGGGGGCCGAAACGGTTCCTGTTCTACTACCTGGTGTGCGGCATCGGGGCGGGGCTCATACAGGAGGCGGTGCAATACTGGCACTACGCCCAAGAGCTTTCCGGCTACAGCGGGGTCAACACGGGCTACTCCATCATCCCCATGGAGGAGTACCTGAACATGATGACCACCGTAGGTGCATCGGGAGCCGTGTATGGCATCCTGCTGGCTTTCGGCATGCTGTTTCCCAACCAGCAGATGTTCATCATCCCCCTGCCTGTGCCCATCAAAGCGAAATATTTCGTCATAGGCTATGCCGTCATTGAGCTCTTTGCGGGCATTTCAAACAACAGCGGCGACAATGTGGCCCACTTTGCACACTTGGGCGGCATGCTGTTTGGCTTCATCTTAATTATGTATTGGAAAAAGACCAACCGAGGCAATGGCTACTATTATAACTGATTTGCGCGACACGTTCCGCCGCGGGAGCATCTACATACAGCTTATATTTATCAACGTGGCGGTATTCGTGGCCGCCAAGCTGGCAGGCGTGGCTTTGCAACTGTTCAACGCCGACGGGACGCTGAGCCTGTTCTCCTGGCTGGAGCTGCCGGCATCGCCCGTGCGCTTCATCATGCAGCCGTGGTCGCTGCTCACCTACATGTTCATGCACGAGGGATTGCTACACATCCTGTTCAACATGCTGTGGCTCTATTGGTTTGGCGCCATCTTCCTCAACATGTTTTCGGCCAAGCACCTCAGGGGGCTGTATGTGCTGGGAGGCATCTGCGGAGGTGTGCTCTACATCGTGGCCTACAACGTTTTCCCTTACTTCCGCCCCTACATCGACCACTCTTTTATGCTGGGCGCCTCGGCAGCCGTGCTTGCCATTGTGGCGGCGGCAGCCTACCGCGAGCCCAACTATCCCATACGCCTGTTTCTGCTGGGCACCCTGCGGCTGAAATACCTGGCGCTTATCGTCATCGGCATGGACTTGCTGCTCATTACGTCGGACAATGCCGGAGGGCACATCGCACACTTGGGCGGGGCACTGGCCGGACTTCTCTTTGCCGCTGAGCTGGGCAAGGGGCGCGACCTCACGGCATGGATTAACCGCGCGATAGACGGCACGGCGGCACTGTTTGCCCGCAAGCCGCGCAAACCCAAAATGAAAGTGCACTACAGCAACAGCAGCACGCGTCAAAAAGACTACGACTACAACGCCCGCAAGAAGGCGCAGTCCGATGAAATAGACCGCATACTCGACAAGCTGAGAAAAACAGGCTACGAGGGGCTGAGCGATGAAGAGAAAAAAAGCCTGTTTGATGCCAGCAAGCGGTAGGAAGCCGTATAAATGAAGAACGAAAAGTGAAGAACGAAGAATTCTCAAGGATGCTGCATGTGGCGAAAAACTGAATTAAACTCAAAGTGAAACATCTCGGTTATCTGGTCATCCTCTTTCTGCTGGCAGCCAATACCTGTATCACGGGGTTACTGCTACTGTCGGCCTACAGCCCTTGTCTTACGCCTGCCGAGCATCCGGTGCTCTCTTGCTTAGGGCTGGCTTTCCCTATCTTTGCCTTGCTCAACGGCGGCTTCCTGTTCCTCTGGCTATGCATCAGGCGGTACAGACCGGCCTTACTGCCTTTGCTGGGCTTCCTGGCCTGCCTCCCGCAATTGCGTACCTATCTGCCCCTCAATCTCCACACCGGCACTTTGCCCGAGGGAAGCTGCAAAGTGCTTTCATATAACATCATGGGCTTTGCCGATGCCACCAAGCGTGAAGGCAAAAGCCCTATACTGGAGTATCTGAAGGCCAGCGATGCCGATGTGCTTTGCCTGCAAGAGTACCGCACGTCCGGTTCGGGAAAGAACGTCAGCCAAAAGGACGTGGACCGGGCGTTGGCCGACTACCCTTACCATCACATCGGGCACGTAGGGAAAAGCCGGGCCAACCAAGTGGCCTGCTACTCCAAGTGGCCCATCCTCTCGGCACGCGAGCTGGTTACCCCAAGTGCATACAATGGTATCATGATGTACGAGCTGAAGTGGGGCAGCGACACGCTGATGCTGTTCAACGTACACCTGGAGTCCAACAAGCTGACCTCATCGGACAAAGCAGTCTACGAAAATATGCTGACCGACCCGGAGAAAGAAACCGTGAAAAGCGGCCTTCGCCTGCTGGTGCGCAAACTGGCAGAAGCCACAGCGCTGCGGGCGCCGCAAGCCGACACCCTTGCAAAGAGGATAGCTGCCTGCCCGCACCGCTACATCGTGGTGTGCGGCGACTTCAACGACACCCCCATCTCCTACACCCACCACACCATAGCCCGAAAGCTGAACGATGCTTTCACGGACTCGGGGTGCGGACTGGGCACGTCTTACAACCGAAACAAGTTTTATTTCCGCATAGATAACATCTTGGCAAGTGAAAACCTGGCGACATACAATTGCACGGTAGACCGCTCCATCCGGGCGTCCGACCACTACCCCATCTGGTGCCACATGGCCAAAAAACAGTGAAAAAAAGGCATGGGGAAGCAAAATGTGTGAAAAAAAAACTATATTTGCAGCCTTGTATAAAGCAGGAAACAATTAAAAAAGTAATCATAATAAACTAAAAGTAACATGCAAAACAAAGGATTTGTAAAGGTCTTTGCCATACTGCTTACCTTGGTATGCGTGTTCTACCTGTCGTTCTCTTTTGTGACTCGCCACTACACCAACAAGGCGAAGGAATATGCCAAAGGGAATGAACAACTGGAGCAAGCTTACCTGGATTCTCTGGCAAACGAGAAGGTTTGGCTTGGCAATTGGACCCTGAAAGATTGCCGTGAGATGGAAATAGGTCTGGGCTTGGACCTGAAAGGTGGTATGAACGTAATCTTGGAAGTATCGGTACCCGATGTCATCAAGGTTCTGGCCGATAACAAGACAGACGAAGCGTTCAACCAGGCATTGAAAAATGCCGCCAAGCAGGCACAGACGAGCCAGGACGATGTCATCACCCTCTTCATCAGAGAGTATCACCGCCTCGCTCCCGATGCTACCCTCGCCCAACTGTTCGCCACACAGCAACTGAAAGACAAAGTAAACCAGAAGTCTACTGATGCCGAAGTCGAAAGAGTGCTACGCTCGGAAGTAAAGGCAGCCGTAGACAACTCGTACAACGTGCTGCGCACACGTATCGACCGCTTCGGCGTGGTACAGCCCAACATTCAAAGCTTGGAAGACAAGATGGGCCGCATCATGGTGGAACTGCCGGGCATCAAGGAGCCGGAACGTGTAAGAAAATTACTACAAGGTTCGGCCAACCTGGAGTTCTGGGAAACATACAACGCCAAGGATGTCATGCCTTACCTGCAAGCAGCTGATGTCAAGTTGCACACCATCTTGACAAGCACTGCCACCGAAACAGAGGAAGTAGCAGCAGCCGAAACTCCCGCAGCGGCTACCAGCACTACCGATAGCCTTGCCGCCGCCTTGAAGGGCGAAAGCACAGAGGCCGCCGATATGGAAGCACTGAAGAAGCAGCACCCGCTATTGGCCATTCTGCAAGTGAACCCCAGCGGACAAGGCCCTATCGCAGGCTATGCACACTACAAGGACACAGCAGAAATCAACCGCTACCTTGCCATGCCCGAAGTGCAGGTAGAATTGCCCAAAGACTTGCATTTGAAGTGGGGCGTTTCGGCTTACGACCAGAAAGCACAGATTTTCGAGTTGTATGCCATCAAATCGACCGAGCGTAACGGACGTGCACCACTGGAAGGCGATGTGGTTGTAGACGCTCGCGACGAATACGACCAATATGGCAAGCCTGCCGTAAGCATGTCGATGAACACTGACGGAGCACGCCGCTGGGCTCAGCTGACGAAACAGAACATCGGTCGCAGTATCGCCATCGTTCTGGATAACTATGTATATTCTGCCCCCACCGTGAACCAGGAAATCACAGGCGGAAATTCGCAGATTACAGGCAACTTTACTCCCGAACAGGCAAAAGACTTGGCAAACGTATTGCGTTCCGGTAAGATGCCTGCACCGGCACACATCGTACAGGAAGACATCGTAGGCCCGTCGCTGGGTGCGGCTTCCATACAAGCCGGTTTCATTTCGTGCGTAGTAGCCTTTATATTGTTGATGGTGTATGTATGCTCCATGTATGGCTTCACCGCCGGTATGGTAGCCAACGGCGCTTTGCTGCTGAACATGTTCTTCACCTTCGGTATCCTTACCTCCTTCCAGGCAGCCTTGACGATGTCCGGTATCGCCGGTATGGTGCTGTCGCTCGGTATGGCGGTAGATGCCAACGTGCTTATCTTTGAGCGCACCAAGGAAGAGCTGCGCAACGGTAAAGGTGTAAAGAAGGCTTTGGCCGATGGTTACAAGAATGCCTTCTCGGCTATTTTCGACTCCAACTTCACATCTATCATCACGGGTATCATTCTGTTCTACTTCGGTACAGGTCCTATCCGCGGATTTGCCACGACGTTGATTATCGGTATCGCCATCTCGTTCTTCACCGCCGTTTACCTGACCCGTCTGGTATTCGACCACTTCATGAATAAAGACAAGTGGCAACACCTCACATTCGAGACCAAGTTGTCGAAAGGCGTGCTGCAAGACACACACTACGACTTCATGGGACGCAATAAGGTATGGCTGACATCCGGTCTGATTATAGTAGTAGTATTTGTAGGCTTCCTCGCCACACGCGGATTGAGCCAGAGCATCGATTTCACCGGTGGCCGCAACTACCAGGTAAGATTCGAGCAATCCATCGAGCCCGAGCAAGTGCGCGAACTGATGGAAGGCCAGTTTGATGATGCCAACGTCAACGTCATTGCCATCGGCACAGACGGCCGCACGGTACGTATCACGACCAACTACCGCATCAATGAAGAAGGCAGCAATGTGGATTCGGAAATTGAAGCCAAGCTGTACGAAGTGCTGAAACCGTTGCTTACTGAGGGTACCAGCCTGGAGTTATTTATCGACCGCGACAACCACACGGGCGGCAGCATCATCAGCTCGCAAAAGGTAGGCCCGAGCATCGCCGACGACATCACTGTATCGGCCATCTGGTCAGTCATCTTTGCCGTATTGGCTATCGGACTTTACATCTTGTTCCGCTTCCGCAACATCGCGTTCAGTGTAGGTTCCATCGCCGCCTTGGCATTCGATACCATTGGCATTCTGGGTATCTACTCTATCTTCTGGGGTATCCTGCCCTTCTCCATGGAAATCGACCAGACATTTATCGGTGCTATCCTGACGGCCATCGGTTACTCCATCAACGATAAGGTGGTTATCTTCGACCGCGTGCGCGAATACCTCCACTTGTATCCTAAGCGCGGTACCTTCCGCCTGTTCAACGACTCACTGAACTCTACGCTGACGCGTACGTTGTTCACCGGTTCGTCTACGCTGATTGTATTGGTCATCATCTTCTTCCTTGGCGGCGAAAGCATCCGCAGCTTCTCGTTCGCCATGATATTGGGTGTAGTAATCGGTACGTTCTCGTCATTGTTCATCGCTTCGCCCATCGCTTACGGCATGATGAAGAAGAAGACAGAAGCAGCGCCTAAGGCAGAAACCGTTGCAGTGGCAGAAGCCACCAAGTAAATGCCAACCATTCCGGCAAACGCCGGAGCGCATAATAAAAGGAAATCGGGCGTGTCTTAATCGACACGCCCGATTTCCTTTTATAAGGGTGTATGATTCTATGGCCAAATGCACACACTCTCCTTTCTCGTATTTCCCAGTCAGGATATAAATATGTACCAAATTAGAAAATAATTTACCGGGATAATTTTTCAGCTGTGGATGAAAAAATTATCCCGGTAATATAATATAGGTGTACCTCCACCCAGAATCGAACTGGGATTTACTCTTTAGGAGAGAGTTGTTCTATCCATTGAACTATGAAGGCAACTTCAGCAGCTTGGCTTTCACCTTTCAGGCTATGCTTTTTGTATAAAAATACGGTTATACTCGCTAAACCGGGTGCAAAGATAATGGATTCCGGCGATTTTACGAAAAAAGTTTTGTTAATCCGGCGAACTTTACGAAATTTGCCGTTCGAGCAAAAGAACCAAGAGCCTTTTTACTAGCAAACCAACAAGAAAATCATAGATTATGGCAAATGACATGATGGTCAAAGAGCTGGACGAAGTGGTAGTGCGCTTCTCCGGTGACTCCGGTGACGGAATGCAACTCGCCGGCAACATCTTTTCAACCGTTTCGGCTACCGTAGGCAACGACATCAGTACGTTCCCCGATTATCCGGCCGACATACGAGCCCCACAAGGGTCGCTGACGGGAGTCTCGGGCTTCCAAGTGCACGTAGGCGCACAGAAAGTATACACGCCGGGCGACCAATGCGACGTATTGGTAGCGATGAATGCCGCTGCCTTGAAGACCCAATACAAATTTACCAAACCCAACGGATGCATCATCATAGACACGGATGCCTTCCAGAAGTCGGATTTGGACAAAGCGGCTTTCCACACTGACAACCCCATTGAAGAACTGGGCATCAAGCAAGAAGTAATTGCCGCCTCCATTACCCAAATGGTAAAGGACTGCCTGGCAGACACAGGCATGGACAACAAGTCTATCTTGAAGTGCCGCAACATGTTTGCCGTGGGGCTGGTATGCTGGCTGTTCGACCGCGACCTGAAGATTGCCGAAGACTTCATCCGCGAGAAGTTCGCCAAGAAGCCGGAAGTGGCAGAGGCCAACATCAAGGTCATCCACGCCGGCTGGGACTACGGGCACAATACCCATGCCTCGATAGCCCACGCCACTTGCCGCATAGAGAGCAAAGAGAAGATTCCGGGACGCTATATGGACATTACCGGCAACAAGGCTACGGCATACGGCTTCATAGCCGCTGCCGAAAAGGCGGGGTTGAAGCTGTTTCTCGGCTCTTACCCCATCACTCCGGCTACCGATGTGCTGCACGAGTTGTCCAAGCACAAGTCGCTGGGTGTCATCACCGTGCAATGCGAAGACGAGATTTCTGGCTGCGCCACAGCCATCGGCGCGTCTTTTGCCGGAGCATTGGCCGTCACCTCTACGTCGGGACCCGGCATCTGCCTCAAGTCGGAGGCCATGAACCTTGCTGTCATCACCGAACTGCCCTTAGTGGTGCTCGATGTGCAGCGTGGAGGCCCCTCTACAGGACTTCCTACCAAGTCGGAACAGACCGACCTGCTGCAAGCCCTCTTCGGGCGTAACGGCGAAAGCCCTATGCCGGTGATTGCCGCCACTTCGCCCACCAACTGCTTCGACGCGGCCTTTATGGCATGCAAAATTGCCTTGGAGCACATGACGCCGGTCATCCTGCTCACCGATGGCTACGTGGCCAATGGGTCGGGTGCATGGCGGTTGCCTAAACTATACGAATATCCTGCCATCAATCCGCCCTACGTCACCCCGGCCATGAAAGGCTGCTACTCGCCTTATCACCGCAATGCCAAGACGGGCGTGCGCTATTGGGCCATCCCCGGACAAGAAGGCTATATGCACATACTTGGCGGACTGGAGAAAGACAGCTGGACCGGTGCCATCTCCACCGACCCGGAGAACCACAACCTGATGTGCCACCTGCGTGCAGAGAAAGTGGCCAAGATTCCCGTACCCAATGTCGAGGTGCAAGGCTGTGCCGACGACGCCGACCTGCTGATTGTAGGTTTCGGAAGCACTTACGGCCACTTGTATTCGGCCATGGACGAAATGATAAAGGCTGGCAAGAAAGTGGCGCTCGCCCACTTCAGCTACCTCAACCCGCTGCCCAAGAACACGGCAGAAGTCTTGAAGAAATACCCCAAAGTAGTGGTAGCCGAACAGAACCTGGGACAATTTGCCGCCTACCTGCGTATGAAGGTGGACAACTTTACCCCCTACCAATACAACGAGGTGAAAGGCCAGCCTTTCGTCGTGTCGAAACTGGTAGCCGCTTTTACGGAAATATTAAACAAATAAAAGGAGGATGACATCATGAGCGAAAATACCACATATACAGCCAAAGACTTCAAGAAAGGACAACCACGCTGGTGCCCGGGTTGCGGCGACCACTTCTTCCTGGCTTCCTTGCACAAAGCCATGGCCGAGATTGGCAAAGCACCTTGGGAAACTGCCGTTATCTCGGGCATCGGGTGCTCCAGCCGCCTGCCCTACTACATGAACACCTACGCCATGCAGACCATCCACGGCCGTGCGGCAGCCATCTCCACCGGAGCCAAGGTGGCCAATCCTAACCTCACCATCTGGCAAATATCGGGCGACGGAGACGGACTGGCCATCGGCGGCAACCACTTCATACACGCCATCCGACGCAACGTGGACATCAACATGATTCTGCTGAACAACCGCATTTACGGCCTGACCAAGGGGCAGTATTCGCCCACTTCGCCGCGAGGATTCGTCAGCAAGTCATCGCCCTACGGCACGGTGGAAGACCCCTTCCATCCGGCAGAACTGTGCTTCGGGGCACGAGGACGTTTCTTCGCCCGCGCCGTGGCCACCGATGCCGCAGGCACGGTAGAGATTCTGAAAGCCGCTGCCGCACACAAGGGAGCCGCTGTATGCGAAATCCTGCAGAACTGCGTCATCTTCAACAACGGCACGCACGACTCGGTGTACAACAAGGAAGGCCGCACTAAGAACGCCATCTACCTGGAGCATGGCAAGCCTATGCTGTTCGGGGAGAACAAAGAATACGGGCTGATGCAGGAAGGCTTCGGACTGAAAGTAGTGAAACTTGGTGAGAACGGCATCACCGAAAAAGACATCCTGGTGCACGATGCCCACTGCATGGACAACACCCTGCAACTGAAGCTTGCCCTGATGGAAGGGCCGGACTTCCCCATTGCCCTCGGCGTTATCCGCGATGTAGACGAACCTACCTACGATGAAGCCGTGCACGCACAGATAGAAGAAGTGAGCGCCAAGAAGAAGTACCACAACTTCGAGG
>CALUIF010000092.1 GCA_944320635.1 uncultured Bacteroides sp.
CGTCATTCCAACGTCCCTTCCTTACGCTTCATCTCCTTCAGTACACCTAAAGTCAAAGGAATGGCAAGACAAAACGTCAGCAAATCGGACACTGCCTGGCACATCTCCACCCCTTGAAGCCCCAGGAAATGGGGAAGCACGAAAATCAAGGGAATGAAAAACAGTCCCTGCCTGGCAGAAGATAAAACGGTGGCCCGGACCGATTTGCGAATCGTCTGAAGCATCATATTGCAGATAATTGTCCAGGCTCCCAGCGGATAAGCTATCAGTTGCCATTGAAGTGCCGCCGCACCGGTCTTTATGACATCGGGGTCACCCTTACGGAACAGTTCTATAATCTCCGGAGCAAAACCGCTGCCCAACAATGCCACAAGCAGCAGGAAAATGACACCCACCCGGACACAAAAATAAAATCCCTTCCGCACCCTGCCATACAAAGCTGCGCCATAATTAAAGCCACACAGAGGTTGGAACCCCTGCCCGAACCCGATGAGGAACGAATTGATGAACATGCCTATGCGCGACACAATGGACATGCCCGCAATGGCAGCATCGCCATACTGCCCGGCAGCCGTATTCAGCAATATGGTGGACAAACTGGCAAGCCCCTGCCGGGTAAGGGAAGGTGTACCTCCCCCGATAATCTCCTTGACAAAAGTCCAGGTAGGCGTAAAGTGACGGTAATGGATGGCGATGCCCCCGCCCATGCGTGCCATGATGACAAGCAGGCAGAAGCTCAACACCTGACTAATCACCGTAGCCCACGCCGCCCCGCGAAGCCCCATCCCGAACGTAAATATCAGCAAAGGGTCGAGCCCCACGTTGATGACTGCCCCCGAAACTATCCCCACCATGGCATAGGCGGCATTGCCTTGAAAACGCATCTGGTTGTTCAGCACCAGCGAAGACGCCATGAACGGGGCGCCCAACAGGATGACGCCCAGATAGCTACGGGTGTACGGGAGCAAACTCTCGGTAGACCCGAGCAGACGACTTAGCGGGTCGAGAAACAAAAGCCCCAGCAGCATGATAACACTACCGGCAATGAAAGCCAGAAAGAAACCCGTCGATGCCATCTTCACTGCCTTGACGTTCTCTTTGGCCCCCAACATGCGCGACATGTAATTGCCCGAGCCGTGCCCGAAGAAGAACCCTACCGCCTGTATGATAGCCATCAAGGAAAACACGACCCCCACCGCCGCCGTGGACGGGGTATCGAGTTTGCCCACAAAATAAGTGTCGGCCATATTGTAAAATGAAGTCACCAGCATGCTGATAATGGTAGGCACGGCAAGTTTCATAATAATGCGGTGCACCGGGGCCGTTGTCAGATATACGTAATTGCTGTCAGCTGTATGCTTCATTATGCCATTCATAGAAAATCCGCACAAAGTTACACAAATCTCCGGAAAACACGGACACCCCGCCCCATTTCTTCAGCCCCAGCGAAGAAGCCTTCCCCAAGGGCGGCCCCGGCCTTGATTTGTCCGTTCTTTTTCCTTTCCATAGGGCAAACGGACAAAAGGAGCAGATAAGGAGCGGGTAAGGAGAAGGTAAGGAGCGGGTACGTGGCAGGTTTGTAAAAAACATTTTTAATACAATTTCGCACTCGCCAACGGCTATTTTGGAAGAAATAGGCTACCTTTGCCGCGGAATATAACGAAGGGAAAAGAATCATGAAGAAAATCGTATTATGCTTAATGGCCATGCTTGCAAGCTTCAGCCACATCGCGGCACAGGCAAAGGCTGACATCAAGTTTGATAAAACCACCCACGATTTCGGCACCATGCCGGTCGACACCGGAGCGGTGGCCTGTACCTTTACGTTCACCAACGTGGGCGACGCGCCGCTGGTCATCCACCAGGCATGGGCTTCCTGCGGATGCACCGTGCCCGAATATACGCAAGAACCCGTGCTTCCGGGCAAGACAGGCACCATCAATGTGACTTACAAAGGGAACGGATTGTCGGGGTATTTCCAAAAGAGCATTACGGTATACACCAACGGGAAGACCGATACGGTAAGGTTGTATGTGAAAGGCGACCTGGTGCGTACCAAAGACAAATAACACAGCAAAAATGCAGAATGAAGGAGAATCTTTCGGGATTCTCCTATTTTTTTGCTTTCTTTGAACGCTTTTTTGCAGATATCGTAACCCTAAAACAAACATAAACTATATGAAACAAGAAGAAGGAGAACAATTTACCGGCTTGCCGGAGAATGCATTCCGCGAGCTGAAACCCGGCGAGGTGTACAACCCGCTGATGAGTCCCGACAAGCAGTATCCGGAGGTAAACATATGGTCGGTGTCGTGGGGCATCTGCATGGCCATCCTGTTTTCGGCCGCCGCGGCCTTCCTGGGGCTGAAGGTGGGACAGGTATTCGAGGCTGCCATCCCCATAGCCATCATTGCCGTCGGCGTATCGGGAGCCGCCAAGCGGAAAGCCGCCTTAGGGGAAAATGTCATCATTCAATCCATAGGCGCCAGTTCGGGTGTTATTGTGGCCGGAGCCATTTTTACTCTCCCTGCATTGTACATTCTGCAAGAGAGTTATCCGGAAGAGATTACCGTAACTTTCCTGCAGGTATTCATCAGTTCGCTGCTGGGTGGTGTGTTGGGCATCCTGTTCCTCATCCCTTTCCGCAAGTATTTCGTAAGCGACATGCATGGCAAGTATCCCTTCCCCGAGGCCACGGCCACTACGCAGGTGCTTGTGTCGGGCGAAAAGGGAGGAAACCAGGCCAAGCCGCTGCTGATGGCGGGCATTGTGGGCGGTCTGTACGACTTCATCGTGGGCACTTTCGGCTGGTGGAACGAGAACTTCACCACCCGCTTCTGTGCATGGGGAGAAATGCTGGCCGAAAAGGCGAAGCTCGTGTTCAAGGTCAACGTAGGGGCGGCAGTGCTGGGCCTGGGATATATTGTGGGGCTGAAGTATGCCGCCATCATCTGCGCAGGCTCGCTGGCAGTGTGGTGGATATTGATACCCGGCATGTCGCTGCTGTTTGGCGATAGCGTGCTCAACCAGTGGAATCCTGAAATCACCGCTACCGTGGGCAGCATGTCGCCCGAAGAGATTTTCAACAACTATGCCAAGAGCATCGGCATCGGCGGTATTGCCATGGCAGGCATCATAGGTATCGTGAAGTCGTGGAGCATCATAAAAAGTGCCGTTGGCCTGGCATCCAAGGAAATGTTTGGCAAAGGCAAGGGCAAAGTAATGGAAAGGCGTACGCAACGCGATATCCCGATGAAAATCATTGCCATCGGTTCTATCCTTACGCTGGTACTGGTATTTCTGTTCTTCTATTTCGATGTGATGCAAGGCAATCTGCTTCACACAGTGGTGGCCATTCTGCTGGTAGCGGCCATTTCCTTCCTGTTCACTACCGTGGCTGCCAACGCCATTGCCATTGTAGGTACCAACCCCGTGTCGGGCATGACACTGATGACGCTTATCCTGGCTTCGGTCATCATGGTGGCTGTGGGCTTGAAAGGCCCCGGAGGCATGGTAGCCGCCCTCATCATGGGTGGCGTGGTGTGCACAGCCCTCTCCATGGCGGGCGGATTCATTACCGACCTGAAGATAGGTTACTGGCTGGGCAGCACGCCTGCCAAGCAGCAGACTTGGAAATTTCTGGGCACCATCGTGTCGGCAGCTACCGTAGGCGGGGTGATGATTATACTGAACAAGGCCTATGGCTTTACCAGCGGAGAGCTGGCAGCACCCCAAGCCAACGCCATGGCGGCTGTCATCAAGCCATTGATGACCGGTGTAGGCGCTCCCTGGCTGCTTTACGGCATCGGCGCGGTGCTGGCCATTGTACTTACGTTCTTCCGGATACCGGCACTGGCCTTTGCGCTGGGCATGTTTATCAACCTGGAGCTGAACATCCCGTTGCTCGTGGGAGGCGCCATCAATTGGTATGTGACCACGCGTAGCAAAGACTCAGCCCTCAATGCAGCCCGTGGGGAGAAAGGTACACTCATAGCTTCCGGCTTCATAGCAGGAGGTGCCCTGATGGGAGTAGTGAGCGCAGCCTTGCGCTTTGCCCAAGTAAACCTGGTGCAAGATGAATGGCTGGCAAACAGCTGGTCGGAGGTCGTAGCACTCGGAGTTTACATCTTGCTGATAGCTTTCTTTATAAAAACGGCCATGAAAGCCCAAAAGAACTAACCAAACTTGTTATAGGAAATGAAAAGCATTTTATCTACACTGACTTTATTATTGTTCACCACCATGCTATTGGCTCAACAACGCATTGAAATACCACTTTGGCCCGATGGCACGCCCAACGATAACGGACTAACGGCCAATGATGAAAACGGGAATGCCGATTTCCTGAATCTGGTAGCCAACGACTCTGCATCCATTACGGTTTACAAAGCCGATAGGCCCAACGGCATAGCCATCATTATGTGTCCCGGAGGCGGGTATTGGGGCGTGGCCCTGGGGCATGAAGGGCACGATATGGCATCGTGGTTCAACGCACAGGGCATCACTTATGTGGTGCTGAAGTACCGCATGCCCAACGGGCACCACGAGATACCTTTGGATGATGCCGAACAAGCCATACGTCTGGTGCGCACCAATGCCGCCCAGTGGGGCATCAACCCCGCGCGCGTCGGTATTATGGGCGCTTCGGCCGGAGGACACCTGGCGGCTTCGTTGGCCACGCTATACAGCAGCAAAGATACGAGACCCGATTTCCAGATATTGTTTTATCCCGTTATCAGCATGGACAAGGCCATCACACACGAAGGCTCGCGCAACAACCTACTGGGAAAGAATCCTTCGGATGACTTGGTATGCCGATACTCGCTCGAGCAACAAGTCACGACAGATACTCCACAGGCCTTCATTATGCTCTCGGCCGATGATACGACCGTACCTCCCGCCAATAGCATGCGCTATTGCCAGGCTCTGTTGGAACACAAGGTGCCGGCCAGCCTGCACCTGTATCCTACCGGAGAACACGGATGGGGCTTCCGCGACAGCTTCATCTATAAACGTCAATGGACGGGCGAACTGGAAAAATGGCTTCGCGAAGGTATCCGGTGGAAATAACCTTTGCCCATAGGCAACATTATCATTTATAAATCCTTAGTAAGACAATGAAAACAATCACTCAAACCATCTGCACCCTGCTCGGTGCCTTGACCTTCGGCCTGCAAGCCGGGGCGCAGGATATGGACGATGCCGTATTGAAAAACGGACTGAACTATCTGAACACACCTTACGTGGCCCATGTACTGGATAATACAGACGGACGGGAAGAACTCATCTTGAACTGTGACGAACTGGATTGCCAAACGTTTGTAGAGTATGTGCTGGCCGAATCGCTCTGTCCCAAGCTGGAGAACGGCGACATATCGGAAAGCACTTTTGCCGATAAAGTGCAACAATTGCGCTATCGCAACGGAAATATTGACGGTTATGCCTCGCGCCTGCACTATGTAACCGACTGGATAAACAACGCTGTACGCCAGGGCATCCTCGAAGATGTTACCGCCGAAAAAAGTCCGGCCACCCTTACAGTATCCGTAAACTACATGAGCACGCATCCCGAACAGTACAAACCTTTGGCTCATTCACCGGAAAACGTGACCAAGATAAAGGAGGTGGAGCAAACGCTTGACGGGCAACAGGTGCATTACCTGCCCGAAGACCAACTGCCCTATAATGGCCTGTCGTGGATAAAGAACGGAGATATCATAGCTATTACCACCAATCGCCCCGGACTCGATATTGCCCACATGGGCATTGCCTTCTATGTAGAAGGCAGATTGACACTGCTCCATGCTTCGCAAAAGGAAGGCAAAGTATGTGTATCGACCACAACCCTGCCCCAAATGCTCAAGAACCATGAGGACTGGACGGGCATACGAGTATTGCGCTTGAAATTATAAAAAAACATCATAAGACATCTACGATATATGGAAAACAGAAGTTTAGTAACCATTGCCGAACATAGCAAGGAGAAAATACTCTACATGCTTGAAATGGCAAAGGAATTTGAGGCACACCCCAACCGCCACCTGCTTTACGGGAAAGTAGTGGCCACACTGTTTTTTGAACCCTCCACGCGCACGCGCCTCAGCTTTGAGACTGCCGCCAACCGCTTGGGGGCACGTGTCATAGGCTTCTCCGACCCTAAGGCTACCAGTTCGTCCAAGGGCGAAACGCTGAAAGACACCATCAAGATGGTGAGCAACTATGCCGACATCATCGTGATGCGTCATTACTTGGAAGGAGCCGCACGCTATGCAAGCGAAGTGACCGACGTGCCTATCGTCAATGCGGGTGATGGAGCCAACCAGCACCCTTCGCAAACCATGCTCGACCTTTACTCCATCTACAAGACCCAAGGCACGCTGGAAAACCTGAACATCTTCCTGGTGGGCGACCTGAAATATGGCCGCACTGTACACTCCCTGCTCATGGCCATGCGCCACTTTAACCCCACTTTCCACTTCATAGCCCCCAATGAATTGAAAATGCCCGAGGAATACAAGATGTATTGCAGAGAGCATGGCATCTGTTATGTAGAACATAGCGACTTTACGGAAAATACCATTGCCGATGCCGACATCCTCTACATGACACGCGTGCAACGCGAACGCTTCACTGACCTGATGGAATATGAACGGGTAAAGAACGTGTACATCTTGCGCAACAAGATGCTGGAGCATACACGCCCCAACCTGCGCATCCTTCACCCACTGCCCCGTGTCAATGAAATTTCGTATGACGTGGACGACAATCCCAAGGCCTATTACTTCCAGCAGGCTCAAAATGGACTGTATGCACGCGAAGCCATACTGTGCGATGTACTCGGCATCACGCTAGACGAGGTAAAAAAGGATTCGGAACAATATAAATAAATTATCATTTAGCCATGAACGAAAAGAAAGAACTACAAGTGGCCGCTCTGGAGAACGGCACCGTCATCGACCATATCCCCTCCGAAAAGCTTTTTACCGTGGTGTCACTGTTAGGATTGGAACACATGAACAACAACATCACCATAGGTTTCAACTTGAAAAGCAAAAAGCTGGGTAAGAAAGGCATTATCAAGATAGCCGACAAGTTCTTTTGCGACGACGAGATAAACCGCATAGCCGTAGTGGCCCCTAACGTAAAGTTGAACATCATACGCAACTACGAAGTGGTGGAAAAACGTGAAGTATGCCTGCCCGACGAGCTCCGCGGTATCGTGAAGTGCGCCAATCCCAAGTGCATCACCAACAACGAACCCATGCCCACACGCTTCCATGTAGTAGACAAGGAGAGATGCATCATCAAATGCCACTATTGCGAAAAAGAGCAAAGCCGGGAAGAAATAACCATAATCTGACAAATGGAGAATGGCAAAGGCGCGTATAGACGCCGCGTGGAAATTCTTCATTCTTAACGTTCAATTGCTATGAAGCAAGACTGGAAACCGGGCACCATGATTTATCCCTTGCCTGCCGTGCTGGTGAGTTGCGGAAGTACACCCGAAGAGTACAACCTACTCACTGTGGCATGGACGGGTACCCTATGCACCAACCCGCCCATGTGCTACATCTCCGTAAGGCCCGAACGGCATTCGTACGACATCATCAGGCGGAACATGGAATTTGTCATCAATCTCACAACTAAGGACATGGCGCGAGCTACGGATTGGTGTGGCGTACGCTCAGGCAAAAGCTACGATAAATTCAAAGAGATGGGCCTTACGCCAGGATCATGCACGGTAGTCAAAGCCCCATTGGTGGAAGAATCGCCTCTGTGCATAGAGTGCCGGGTGAAAGAAATCATTTCGCTGGGTTCGCACGACATGTTCATAGCCGACGTGGTGAACATTCGCGCGGATGAAAAATACCTGAACGCAGAAAGCGGAAAGTTCGAACTAGCCGAAAGCAACCCGCTGGTCTACGTGCATGGCGGATATTACGGACTGGGCGAAAAAATAGGAAAGTTCGGCTGGTCGGTAGAAAAGAAGGCAAACAAATAAAAGAATAGGCAAAGAGGCATGAAAAGGGTATTACTCATCATAGGACTATACATTCTGGCCTCCACCACCATTGCGTGGGGGCAGAATTTCCCCATGACAGATGTGCCCAAACCAACTCCGCATTACGACCGTCCGGTAAACTTCGGCGTGAAGGGAGGTTTCACCTCGTCGTTGTTTCTGGCTACCGACCTGCAGGTGAACGGGGTAGCTATCGACGAAATCCAAAACAATTACAAGATAGGCTACTTCGGTTCCGTATTTATGCGCATCAATTTCGAGCGGCACTTCCTGCAACCGGAAATATCGTATGCCGTCAACCGGTGCAACATCACCTTCAACAAGCCTTTGCCCACCGATGCTCCAATAGGTTCCCTACCGGCTGAGGCATCCATCACATCATCTATCCATAGTGTGGACATCCCCGTCATTTATGGTTACAACTTCATCAAGGAAGGCCCCTATAGCCTGGCTGTGTTTGGCGGGCCGAAGATTCGCTACATCATGAACCGGCAAAGTCACATCGATTTTGAAAATTTCGATCAGCAGAACATCAAGGAAACACTGCATCCGCTCAACTTCAGTTTCACACTGGGGGTAGCAGTCAATATTTCACGCATTTTTTTCGATTTTCGTTACGACATTGGATTGCACAACATGTCCAAACGCATTTCCTATGAGCTTCCGCCCGATGCAACAAACGACTACGAGATACACTTTAGCCGAAGAGACAACGTGTTGAGTTTCTCACTGGGCGTGCTTTTATAGGCATAATGCAAAGGCAGTATCGAGTTTTTTCCGTACCTTTGCACGAAAAGTGCGTTTTTTACCATGACAATGCAAAAGAAAAGCCAAGTGATATTCGACCGCAACGTGATAGAATTTGTGACGGTTGCTGCCGAATTCTGTAAGTATATGGAGCAGGCCGAAGGATTGAAACGGGCCAGTTTTGTAGATACCTCACTGAAGATTCTACCCCTGCTCTATCTCAAGGCTTCCCTCCTGCCCGAATGCCATACCATAGGCGAAGACTTGCCCGAAAGCTATGTGACCGAAGAAATCTACGAAGTGCTGCGCATGAACCTCGCGGGACTGCTGGCCGAACACGATGCCTACTTGGACGTGTTTGTGGAGGATATGAAGTACAGCGACCAGCCCATCACACGCTACATTTCGGAAGACTTAGCGGACATTTACCAAGACATCAAAGACTTTATCTTCGTATTCCAGCTGGGGCTGAATGAAACGATGAACGACTCGCTCGCCATCTGTCAGGAACATTTCCGCACATATTGGGGACAAAAGCTGGTAAACACCCTGCGTGCCCTGCACGAAGTGAAGTATGCACAAACAAACGATGACGAAGATGACGAAGAAAAAGGAGCCTTGACAACATGATGATTATTAAGAGAACCATTGACAAAGAAGCCCTGAACGAACTGCCCAAAGCAGCTTTCGAAGGACAAATACACGTGGCCCAAACGCCCGCCGAAGCCGAACGGGCCGCAGAATACTTGAAACAATGCCCCTTGGTGGGCATCGATAGCGAGACGCGTCCTTCCTTCAGTAAAGGCAGGCAGTACAAAGTAGCCCTGCTGCAGGTGTCTACACACGACCACTGTTTTTTGTTCCGGCTAAACCTCACGGGGCTCACCCTACCCGTCATCAACCTATTGGAAAGCCCTTCCATCACCAAGGTAGGCCTCTCGCTCCACGATGACTTCATGATGCTACGCAAGCGCGCACCCTTCGAACCACGTGCCTGTGTGGAATTACAAGAATATGTGCGCCCCTTCGGTATACAAGACAAAAGCCTGCAGAAGATATACGGCATACTATTCAATGAGAAAATATCGAAAGCACAACGTCTGTCCAACTGGGAAGCACCAGTGCTCACCGAACCGCAAAAACTCTATGCCGCCACCGACGCTTGGGCATGCCTGAACATTTACAACCTGCTGCAAGAGCTAAAAACCACAGGTGACTTCCGCATAGCACCAGAAGGGGAAGACTGACATGACCAGCCACTAACGGCAGAGCGACAGAAGGGGAAAAAGAAAGCGAAGGAAGACAACAACGACCTATTCAGAACGAACAAAGAAAGAAAAGGATATGCATAAAATACATTTAAAGCCCGGAAAAGAAGAATCACTGAAACGTTTCCATCCCTGGGTATTCTCAGGCGCCATAGCCCGCATCGAAGGGCAGCCAGAAGAAGGCGAAGTGGTAGAAGTGCTCACTGCTCAAGGCGAATTCATAGCCAAAGGACACTACCAGATAGGCAGCATAGCCGTGCGCGTGCTGACGTTCGACCCACAGGAAGACATTGACGACGCCTTTTGGCACCGACGCCTGACTGCCGCCTATTCCCTGCGCCGCAGCATCGGGCTGACAGAGCGCGACGACAACAACACTTACCGCCTGGTGCACGGTGAAGGCGACAACCTGCCCGGACTGGTGGTAGACGTGTACGGACATACGGCCGTAATGCAGGCTCATTCTGCCGGGATGCACTTGGAACGCATAGCTATAGCCCGCGCAATAGTCCGGATGATGGAAGGACGTGTGGAAAACGTATACTACAAGTCGGAAAACACCCTGCCCTTCAAGGCCGACCTCTACCCCGAAAACGGCTTCCTACTGCAGGACGCAGGCAACGCCCCCACGGACATCGCCACAGAGTATGGGCTGAAATTCCACATCGACTGGCTGAAAGGGCAAAAAACGGGCTTCTTTATCGACCAGCGCGAAAACCGCGCCCTGCTGGAGCGCTATGCTCGAGGACGACGCGTACTCAATATGTTCTGTTACACAGGCGGTTTTTCGGTTTATGCCATGCGTGGAGGCGCCGAACTGGTACACTCAGTAGACAGTTCGGGCAAGGCCATCGACCTGACGGACAAGAATATTGCACTGAATTTTCCCGGCGACACACGCCACTGCTCACTGGCCGAAGACGCTTTCAAATACCTCGACCACATGGAAGCAGGCGCCTACGACCTCATCGTGCTCGATCCCCCCGCCTTTGCCAAGCACCGCGATGCCTTGCGCAATGCCTTGCTGGGCTACCGCAAGCTCAACCTCAAGGCCTTCGAAAAAATCAAGCCCGGCGGTATATTGTTCACCTTTTCGTGCTCACAGGCAGTCAATAAAGAACAATTCCGCACAGCCGTTTTCACAGCTGCGGCCCTCTCAGGGCGAAGTGTACGCATCCTGCACCAGCTCACCCAGCCGGCCGACCACCCCGTCAACATCTACCACCCCGAAGGCGAGTACCTGAAAGGATTGGTGCTTTATGTGGAGTAAGTGGAGTAAAAAGATTAAAGACTCTTGCTATCAGCTTTTCCCTCCCCTTTGCAAAGGCATTGCTTCTCCTTCGCAAAGGGGACATCTTCGCAAGGTATTGCTCCCCTCCCCCTTCGCAAGGGTAAAAAATATGCCAACGATTTCGCGTCTTTTTCTTTACAAAGAAACGCACAACATTCGTTAAGCGCCTTGTTTAATACCTTTTCTTTCCCAAGTATGGCCATAATCACTAAAAAAGGTTAAGGAAAGCAAGTTTTTCCCGAAAACATTTGGAAGCATAATGCAAACCCCTTACCTTTGCGCTGTGTTTTTCATGGTATTAGATTTAAGGTTAATAAAGATTGGGTGTCTGGGATAGATGCCCTTCTTTTTTATTATCCCCCCTACTAAGTAAAGGGGGCTTTTTTTTATCCTACCTGCACGAAAAAGCACCCCCCACATTTGCTTTTCTGCCTCCGGCATTATATCTTTGCAAAGATAAGGAATAAAGAATCTAAAAAATATTCGAAAGAGAAATGGGCATTAAAGTCAGACTCACCATCATGCAATTCTTCCAGTTTTTCGTCTGGGGAGCATGGCTCATATCGTTGGGAGGCTACATGGGAAACACCCTGCACTTCGAAGGAGGACAGATAGGCGCTATCTTTGCTACCGGAGGCATAGCTGCCTTGTTTATGCCGGGAATTACCGGAATCATTGCCGACAAATGGATAAACGCCGAGCGCCTGTACGGCCTGCTCCACCTCGTGGGTGCCGGGGCATTACTCTATGCCTCTACTGCTACCGACTACAACCAGATGTATTGGGCCATGCTGCTCAACATGCTGGCCTATATGCCCACGCTTTCATTGGCCAACACAGTATCGTACAATGCGCTGGAAAAGCACCATATGGACTTGGTGAAAGATTTCCCCCCCATCCGCGTGTGGGGAACGGTGGGCTTCATCTGCGCCATGTGGGCGGTCGACCTCACAGGATTTAAGGCCAGTGCCACCCAACTTTACGTAGCCGCCATTTCGGCTGCCGCATTGGGACTGTATGCTTTCAGCCTCCCCCCCTGCCCGCCCCAGCGCAACGAAAACAAGACGGTGCTTTCGGCCTTCGGGCTGGATGCCTTGGTGCTGTTCAAGCAAAAGAAGATGGCCATATTCTTCTTGTTCTCCATGCTATTGGGGGCAGCATTGCAAATCACTAACTCGTACGGCGATCTATTCTTAGGCTCATTTGCCTCCATACCGGAGTATGCCGACTCGTTTGGCGTGAAGCATTCCGTCATCCTGCTCTCCATCTCCCAAATGAGCGAAACGTTGTTCATCCTGGCCATTCCTTTCTTCTTAAAGCACTTCGGCATCAAGAAGGTCATGCTCATCAGCATGTTTGCCTGGGTGTTCCGCTTCGGGCTATTCGGACTGGGTAATCCGGGCGACGGGCTTTGGATGCTTATCCTCTCTATGATAATCTACGGCATGGCCTTCGACTTCTTCAATGTGTCTGGTTCCCTTTTTACCGAAATGGAAGCCCATCCCAGCATACGTGCCAGTGCACAAGGACTTTTCTTCATGATGACCAACGGACTGGGAGCCTTCATAGGCGGGTATGCCAGCGGGGCTGTGGTCGACGCATTCTCTGTTTATGAAGACGGATTACTGGTGAGCCGGGAATGGACACCCATCTGGCTCATCTTTGCAGGCTACGCCTTGGCCATAGGCATTTTGTTTGCACTCGTATTCCGCTACAAGCACGTACCGGAAAACTATAAATAGAATTCCAACACATCACACACATCATGACCAACCGGAAAAAAGTAGAGCTTGAAGTGCTCAACATCAATAACAGCCACACGCAGGCAGGCGCCTTCGCATTGGTCTTGCTCGAAAAAGACGGGACGCGCCAGCTACCCATCATCGTGGGAGCCTCTGAAGCGCAAGCCATCATCTTGGAGCTGAAAGGCATCACCCCTCCGCGCCCCCTTACCCATGCCCTCTTTGCATCCGTGCTCGATGCTTTGGGAGCACAACTCTTGCGCGTCCTCATCTACAAAGTCGAAAGTGGCGTGTACTATGCTTACCTCTACCTGCGTGCGGGCGACACCATCTTCCGCGTAGACTCGCGCACGAGCGACGCCATCATACTTGCCTTGCGTATGGCTGCCCCTATATTCATTTATGACGACATTCTCGAAGCTGGACACATACGCATAAGCGATTTGGAGGACGAAGAGCAAGGGAAAGCGGCCAACAGCAACAAAACAAACGCTCCCTCTCAAACCGAACCTCAAGAACCCACGCTCGATTCCCTAAAGAAAGCACTCGAAAAAGCCGTCGAAAAGGAGAACTACGAGCAGGCCGCCGTGCTTCGTGACAAGATAAACCAGCTTACCCAAACCACCCGATAAAACCACCCATACATCACATCACACACTCTCTCTGCCCATGCACGTATTCTACACCCCAGATATATTGGTAAAGCCCGAACTGCCCGAAGAAGAAGCCCAACATGCCATTCGTGTATTGCGGCTCCAAGCAGGCGATGAAATACAACTTACCGACGGAAAAGGCCACTTCTACCGCGCCCGGATAGCAGCTGCCGGAGGCCGCAAGTGCATGGTCAATGTGTTGGAAACCATCGTACAGCCACCCTTATGGACGGGACACCTCCATATAGCTATGGCACCCACCAAAAACATGGACCGCACTGAGTGGTTTGCCGAAAAAGCCACCGAGATAGGCCTCGACGAGCTCACTTTCCTGAATTGCAGGTATTCAGAAAGGAAAGTCATCAAGACGGAACGCATCAACAAAATTCTCGTATCCGCCATCAAGCAATCGCTCAAAGCCCGCCTGCCCAAACTGAATGACATGATCGACTTCGACCGCTTCATCCGCCAACCCCTGTCCGGACAGAAATTCATAGCACACTGCTACCCCGGCGAAAAGCCCTTGCTGAAAGACGTGGTGCAACCTGGCGCAGACGCCCTCGTGCTCATAGGCCCCGAAGGAGACTTCAGTGAAGAAGAAGTGGCCGCGGCCCTTGCCCTCGGCTTCACTCCCATCAGCCTGGGGCGCTCCCGCCTGCGCACAGAAACCGCCGCCCTCGTGGCCTGCCACATACTGAACCTCCTAAACCAATGACCATGCCCCAACGCCATGACCTGATTGCCATACTCGGTCCGACCGCCTCCGGCAAAACCTCACTGGCCGCAGCCCTTGCCCACGAACTGGATGCTGAAATCATCAGCGCCGACTCACGCCAAGTGTACCGCGGCATGGACATCGGCACCGGAAAAGACTTGGCCGACTACACCATCGGAGGGAAACAAATACCCTACCACCTGATAGACATCGTAGAACCAGGCTATAAGTACAACGTGTTTGAGTACCAGCGTGACTTTCTGCAGGCATACAACGACATCTGCGGGCGAGGCAAGATGCCCATACTATGTGGAGGCACAGGACTTTACCTAGAGTCTGTATTGAAAGGCTACCGCCTCCTGCCCGTACCCGAAAACCCCGAACTGCGCGCACGCCTCTCCGGCAAGACGCTGGACGAGCTTACCGCCCTGCTCCGCACCTACAAGACCTTGCACAACACCACCGACGTCGACACCCCCAAACGCGCCATCCGCGCCATCGAAATTGAAGAATATTACCGCACCCAAGCCGCAGACGAACGCCCCTTCCCCAAGCTGGACAGCCTCATCATAGGGGTGGCGATAGACCGCGACCTGCGCCGCTCGAAGATAACCCGCCGCCTGCGCCAACGCATGGACGAAGGTATGGCCGACGAAGTGCGCCGCCTGCTTGCCGGCGGCCTGACACCGGACGACCTCATCTACTACGGACTGGAATACAAGTACATCACCCTCTACGTCACCGGCCAGCTCTCCTTCGACGACATGTTCACCCAGCTGGAGACCGCCATCCACCAGTTTGCCAAGCGGCAGATGACGTGGTTCCGCGGCATGGAACGTCGCGGTTTTGTCATACATTGGGTGGACGTAACCCTGCCCATGGCAGAAAAGATTGCTTTCATCCGCCGGAAACTTCAAGAGAATTAGTATATTTGGCCCCGGAACAAAAAACGATAAAGCCATGAGTGTATCGCCCGAAAAGTGGGGAATCATCTACAACCCCAAAGCCGGCACCCGCAAAGTGCAAAAACGCTGGAAATCTATCAAGGAATACATGGACAAGCAAGGCGTGGATTACGACTACATCCAGTCGGAAGGTTTCGGCTCGGTAGAGCGGCTGGCCGGCATACTGGCCAACGGCGGATACCGCACCATCGTAGTCGTGGGAGGCGACGGGGCACTGAACGACGCCATCAACGGCATCATGCGCTCCGACGCGCCCGACAAGGCAGGCATTGCCCTGGGCATCATCCCCAACGGCATAGGCAACGACTTTGCGAAGTATTGGGGCATGGACACCGACTACAAGCGGGCGGTGAAGTGCATCATGCGGGGACGCCGCCGGCGCATCGACGTGGGCACCTGCCAGTACTACGACGGCCGGCAGCACGTCACACGCTACTTCCTCAACGCCATCAACATAGGCCTAGGCGCCAGGATTGTGAAGATTACCGACCAATGCAAGCGCTTCTGGGGTGTGAAGTACCTGTCGTACTTCATGGCCTTCATTGCCCTTATCTTCGAGCGCAAGCTTTACCGCACACACCTGAAGATAAACGACGAGCACATACGCGGGCGCATCATGACCGTGTGCATAGGCAGCGCCTGGGGCTGGGGACAGCTGCCCAGCGCGGTGCCCTACAACGGGTGGCTCGACGTGTCCGTCATCTACCGCCCCGAGCTGCGCCAGCTATGGCCCGGCCTGTGGATGCTGATGAGGGGGCGCATACTGAACAGCAAGCTCGTCCGCCCCTACCGCACGCGCGAGGTGAAGGTGCTGCGCGCACAGAATGCCGCCGTCGATCTCGACGGGCGCCTGCTGCCCCGCCACTTCCCCCTGGTCATCGGCATACTGCCCGAAGCCATCAGCCTCATCATACCGGAATGATGCATGCCGCACGTCACCCCTCCCGTAAGCAGCCTCGACGAACGTTTCATAGCACTGGGGCGCTCACTCCTTAGCACTGGGACGCTCACTCCTTAGCGATGGGGCGCTCATTTCTCAGTACTGGGGCACCCATTCCACCCCTCCGGGGAGGGTAGACAAAGGAAATGCAAGAGAAGCAGAAAAAAATTGCCACGCCCTGTGATTTCCGCCGCCCCGCACCGACTGATAGGGCATGAATAGACCATACGAAATGTTCAACTAAAAACAATAAGAAAGACAATGAGACATCTATTGAAAACACTGAGCGTGGCCGTACTCGCCATAGGGTGCGGCTTCGCGCAAGCACACGCACAAGAGTTGCCACCCCTGCCCACCGATCCGGCCGTGCGCACCGGCAAGCTGGACAACGGGCTGACTTACTACATCCGCCACAACGAACAGCCCGAGCAACGAGCCGACTTCTACATCGCGCAGAAAGTGGGCTCCATACAGGAGGAGCCAAACCAGCTGGGACTGGCCCACTTCCTGGAGCACATGTGCTTCAACGGCACCACACACTTCCCGGGCGACGCGCTGAAGCATTATCTGGAGACCATCGGCGTGAAGTTCGGCGAAAACCTCAATGCCTACACCTCGGTGGAAGAGACGGTGTACAACATCAGCAACGTGCCCGTACAGACGCCAGGAGCCATCGACTCGTGCCTCCTCATCCTGCACGACTGGAGCAATGACCTCACCCTAGACCCCAAGGAGATTGACAAGGAGCGCGGCGTCATCAACGAAGAGTGGCGCATGCGTATGACGGCCGACCAGCGACTGCTCGAAAAAGCCCTGCCCGTGCTATTCCGGGGCACGAAGTACGCCACCTGCTTCCCCATCGGCACGATGGACGTGGTGATGAACTTCCCCTACCAGGCCCTACGCGACTACTATGAGAAGTGGTACCGCCCCGACCTGCAAGGCATCGTCATTGTGGGCGACGTGGACGTGGACGCCGTGGAAGCCAAAATAAAGCAGATGTTTGCCGACATCCCCGCCCAACCCGATGCCGCCAAGCGCGAATACTACCCCATACCCGACAACAAAGAACCCATTATATATATAGGTAAAGACAAGGAGCAGCCCTACGTGCAAGCCATCATCATGTGCAAGCACGACGTCACCCCCGACACCGAGAAGAACAACGCCGGATACCTCATTGAGCTGTACGCCAAAAACCTCATCAGCAACATGCTCTACACCCGTCTCAACGAGTTGGTACAAACTGCCAACCCGCCCTACATAGCCGCCGGAGCATACGACAACTCCATCCTGGGCATCACCAAGACGAAAGCCGCCTTTACCGGCGTGGCCGTGTGCCAGGAAGACAACATCAAGCAGGGTTTCACCACCGTGCTCCGCGAAATGGAACGCGCCCGCCGCTTCGGCTTCACCGAGAGTGAATACAGCCGCGCCCGCGCCGAGTTCCTCCGCCAAATCGAATCAGCCTACAACGAGCGCGACAAGCGACGCAACGACCAGTTCGTCAACGAGTACGTGCGCCTCTTCCTCGACAACGAGCCCGCACCGGGCATCGAAACCGAATATGCCCTCTACAACCAGCTCGTGCCCAACATTCCGGTTGACCTCATCAACCAGCTCATGCCCACCCTGATGCCCGAAGACAACCGTCTCGTGGTATTCATGGCACCCGACAAGGAAGGACTCACCCTCCCCACCGAGGCCGACCTCAAGGCCTGGATGCAGGAAGTGGCAAAGGAAGAACTGACCCCCTACGTGGACAAAGTGTCCGACGAACCGCTGATGAAGGAAGCCCCCAAGGGTGGCACCATAGTATCGGAAACGCAAGACGAAAAGCTCGGCACAGTAAACCTCACCCTCTCCAACGGCGTGAAGGTCGTCATCAAGAAGACCGACTTCAAGGCCGACCAGATACTGATGAAAGGAGTCAGCCTGGGCGGAAGTTCCTTGTTCCCCGACAGTGAAATCATTAACATCAACGGACTGGATGCCGTAAGCGTAGGCGGCTTGGGCAACTTCAGCGCCACCGACCTGGAGAAGGTGCTGGCAGGCAAGAAGGCCAGCGTAAGCTTCGGCATCGGAGACAAGACGGAGACCGTGAACGGCTCGTGCTCGCCCAAAGACTTCGAGACGATGATGCAACTCACCTACCTCACCTTCACCGCCCCGCGCCGCGACGACGAAGCCTTTGCCTCCTTTAAGAACCGCGCCCGCGCCTCGCTCGAAAACCAGGAGATGAACCCCATGACCGCATTCAGCGACAGCGTGACCTTCTCACTCAACATGGGACACCCGCGCACCCTGCGCCTCAAGGCCGACATGGTGGACAAGATGGACTACGACAAAATACTCGCCATGTACAACGACCGCTACAAGGATGCCAGCGACTTCACCTTCATCCTCGTGGGCAACGTGGACGTGGAAGCCATGAAGCCTCTCATCGCCACCTACCTGGGCGGACTTCCTTCCATCAATCGCAAGGAAACATTCAAAGACAACCACATAGACTATCGCAAAGGCAAGTACCAGAACATCTTCAACCGCCAGCAGGAAACGCCGAAAGCCACCAACTTCGTATGCTACACCGGCACCTGCGACTACACACTGAAGAACACCGTGCTGATGGACATGCTGGGACAGATACTCGACATCGTCTACACCGCCACCGTGCGCGAGGATGAAGGCGGCGCCTACAGCGTCTTCGCAGGCGGAAACCTCAACAAGTATCCCACCCCGAGGGCAGGCGTGCAAGTCATCTTTGAGACCGCACCCGAGAAACGCGAACGCATGATGGAAATCATCTTCAGCCAGCTGGACAACATCGCCAAGAATGGCCCCAAAGCCGAAGACCTGGACAAGGTGAAGGAATTCATGCTGAAGAAGCACGCCGAAGACCTGAAAGAGAACA
Source organism: uncultured Bacteroides sp. (assembly GCA_944320635.1). GTDB lineage: Bacteria > Bacteroidota > Bacteroidia > Bacteroidales > Bacteroidaceae > Bacteroides. The sequence continues at coordinate 19,253 of CALUIF010000092.1, forward strand.
GCTACTGGCTCAGCGCCCTCGACGAGATACTCTACACCGGCATGAACCCCGTGGAGGGCTACGCCGAACTGGTGGAGGGAATCACGACGGACGACATCCGGCAGTTCACCGCCAACCTGCTCGGACAGGGCAACGAAGTAGAAGTCTCGATGGTTTCGGAAGCCCAATAAACAATTGAACCACCCAACCCCGATGGCTGCCCGCCGCAAGGCGCATGCCACTGGGGTTGATTGAATATAGACAGCCTTGATGCAGCAGGCCGCTGCATAGTCGTGCAGCAGACCGCCACATAGTCGGGCAGCAGACCGCCGCATAGTCGGGCAGCAGACCGCTGCATAGTCGTGCAGCAGACCGCCGCATAGTCGGGCAACGGACCGCCGCATAGTCGGGCAGCAAAATCAAGGCGATGAAACATGAACTTGAATACGTTAACGAGCAACCCCAACATGAACCTGTTTTTAGAACTGCGCCGCCACGGCAAGCTGGCCGACAAACGCCACCCCATGTACGAGAAGAATCGCTTCGGACGCTTCTGGATGTACCTCATGGCCATCTTCTGGGCGGGCTACCTCATCTTGTTCGGTACGCTCTTCGCCTTCGTCATGCAAGACGAGGCACGCGAGCCTTACCACATCATCAACTCGGGGCTGGTATTCTTCCTCGCCCTGGACTTCGTAATGCGTTTCCCCTTCCAGAAGACTCCCACGCAGGAGGTAAAGCCCTACCTGCTGCTGCCCATACGCCGTGCCAGACTCATCGATGCACTGCTGCTGCGCTCGGGACTGAGCGGGTTCAACCTGGTGTGGCTGTTCTTCTTCGTGCCCTTCGCCACGTTCACGGTAGTGCGCTTCTACGGCATTGTCGGACTGCTGACCTACTGCATCGGCATCTGGCTGCTAATGGTGCTGAACAACTACTGGTTCCTACTGTGCCGCACGCTCATGAACGAACGCATCTGGTGGGTACTGCTGCCCCTTACAGTCTACGGAGGGGTGGCTGCCGCCCTGTTCATACCCGATGACAGTCCGCTGTTCGACTGGTCGCTGGAGTTGGGCGAAGGCTTCATCACCGGCAGCCCGTGGCCATTCATCGGCGTGGCGGCAGGCATCGTCCTGCTGTGGCTGGCAAACAGGGGGCTGATGCTGAAGCTGGTGTATGCCGAAATCAACAAGACGGAAAGCGACAACGTGAAGCACGTGTCCGAATACCGCTTCCTTGACCGCTACGGCGAGATAGGCGAGTACATGCGCCTGGAGCTGAAGCTGATGCTGCGCAACAAGGTGTGCAAGGTGGCCCTGCGCACGGGCATCCTCGTGGTGGTGATGTTCAGCCTGCTGATGAGCTTCACTGAGGCCTACGACGGGGCCTTCATGCGGGGCTTCATCCTGGTGTACAACTTCACCATCTTCGGCATCCTGTTCCTGGGCAGCATCATGAGCTACGAGGGCAACTACATCGACGGACTGATGAGCCGCAAAGAAGCCATCTACTCGCTGCTCAGGGCGAAGTACATCGTGTACGGCACGGGCATCCTCATCCCGTTGGTGCTGATGATTCCCGCCATGGCCACGGGCAAGGTGACGGTGCTGGAGTGCCTGGCTTGGGCACTGTTCAGCGTGGGATGCGTGTACTTCTGCCTGTTCCAGATGGTGGTGTACAACACGCGCACCATCCACCTCAACGCCAAGATGACCAGCCGAAACGGCATGGGCACCGGCCTGCAGAACCTCATCAACCTGGCAGCCTTCGGCGGCCCGCTGGCCATCAAGGCTGTGCTCGACACGCTGCTGCCCCCCACGGTAGCCTGCTGGGTACTGATAGCCATAGGGCTTGCCTTCATACTGACCTCGCGCTGGTGGCTGAAAAACATCTACCGCCGCTTCATGGCACGCCGCTACAAGAACATGGAAGGCTTCCGCGACAGCCGACAATAAGGAGAGACACCCGTAACAGTGCTGTTCGCACACTGCGAAGTACACTGTTCACACACCGCAAAGTACACTGTTTGCACGCTGCGAATAAAGAACAACGAATAAAACGAATACAAATTATGATAACCATCGACCAACTACAGAAACGCTTCGGCCCGAAGACGGCCATCGACATCGAGCACTACGACATCGCTCCGGGAGAGATGCTGGGGCTGGTGGGCAACAACGGCGCCGGAAAGACCACCCTGTTCCGCCTCATGCTGGACCTCCTGCAGGCCGACCGCGGCACCGTCTGCATAGACGGCACCGACGTGAGCCGCAGCGAGGACTGGAAGACACACACCGGCGCCTTCATCGACGAAGGCTTCCTCATCGACTACCTCACGCCCGAGGAGTACTTCTACTTCATCGGCCGCATGTACGGCCTGGGCAAAGAGGCGGTAGACGAACGGCTGCAACCCTTCGAACGCTTCATGAACGGTGAGGTGCTGGGACAGAAGAAACTCATCCGCAACTACTCCATGGGCAACAAGCAGAAGATAGGCATCATCTCCGCCATGCTGCACCACCCCCGGCTGCTCATACTCGACGAACCGTTCAACTTCCTCGACCCTTCGTCGCAAAGCGTCATCAAGCACCTGCTACAGAGGTACAACGAAGAGCACCAGGCCACCGTCATCATCTCCAGCCACAACCTCAACCACACGGTCGACATCTGTCCACGCATCGCCCTGCTCGAGCACGGCGTCATCATCCGCGACCTGCAAAACAAGGATAACTCCGCCGAACGCGAGCTCGAAGCCTACTTCAACCTCGCCGTGGAGGAGGAAATCCGTGAAGAAGAAAAGGAAGAAAGAGAAGAACAAGAAATACAAACCAACAACAACGAACAACAACAATGAAAACAAAAAACTTACTTACCACCCTCGTGCTCCTCGTGGCCACTGCCCTGGGAGCCAACGCACAACTGCTGTGGAAAATCTCCGGCAACGGACTCACGCAACCCTCATACATCTTCGGCACCTACCACCTCTCGCCCCTGGGCATCACCGACAGCATCGCCTCCCTGCCCCAGGCCATGGCCGATGCCAAGCAAGTGTATGGCGAAGTAGTGATGGCCGACATGATGAAGCCCGAATTCCTCACCAAGATGCAACAACAGATGATGATGCCGCAAGACACTACCCTGCAAAGCCTCTTCACCTCCGAAGAACTCGAGACAGTAGCACAGGCCGTGAAGGAATACCTGCAGGTAGACATCGCCATGCTGGGCATGATGAAGCCCGCCGCCCTCTACCAGCAGCTCACCGTGCTGTTCTGCATAAAGCACACACCCGGCTATAACCCGCAGGAGCAACTGGACACCTACTTCCAGCAAGAAGCCACGAAGCAAGGCAAAAAGGTAGGCGGACTGGAAACGGTACAGTCGCAAGTAGACATTCTGTTCAACAAGCCCCTCCGCCGCCAGGCACAAGACCTGTACTGCTTCCTCAGCGACCCCGACAAGGCCGACCGTCAGATGAAAGAACTCGTGGCCGCCTACGCCGCCCAAGACCTGGACAAGATGCTCCGGCTGATGGAGGAAAAGGAAGGAACCTCGTGCGACCCTACACCCGAAGAAATGGCCCAGTTGCTCTACAACCGCAATACGGACTGGGTGGCAAAGATGCCCGCCATCATGCAAGCAGCCCCCACCCTCTTTGTCGTGGGAGCCGGACACCTGCCGGGCAACAAAGGCGTGCTTTCTCTGCTGAAACAACAAGGATACCAAGTAGAACCCATGGAATAAACGACAGATGAAACAGTACACCACCTACCTCTTCGACTTCGACTACACGCTGGCCGACTCATCGCGCGGCATCGTCACCTGCTTCCGCCACGTGCTCGACCGCCACGGCTACCAGTCGGTAGCCGACGACGACATCAAGCGTACCATCGGACGGACACTCGAAGACTCCTTTGCCCAGCTCACCGGCGTTTCCGACCCCGAACGGCTGGCCGGATTCAAGCAAGAGTATGTCAAGGAAGCCGACGTGCACATGACGGCCAACACCTGCCTCTACCTCGAAACCAAGTCCGTGCTCACCGCACTGAAAGACGCCGACGCACTGATAGGCATCATCTCCACCAAGTACCGCTACCGCATCGAAGAGCTGCTCGACCTGCACTTTCCGCCCCACTTCTTCCACCTCATCGTGGGAGGCGAAGACGTAAAGACACCCAAACCCTCGCCCGAAGGCCTCCTGCTGGCCATCAGGGAGCTACACTCCACCCGTGCCGAAACCCTCTACATAGGCGACAGCACCGTCGACGCCGAAACCGCCCAGGCGGCAGGCGTAGACTTTGCCGGAGTGACCCACGGCATGACCACCGCCGACGAGCTGGCCCGCTACCCCCACGTCAAAATCATGCCCACACTGGAAGGACTGCTGGAAGACTGAAGCCCCCAGGCATCCGCCCCCGGCACCCCGGAGATGGCAATACGTTGCCACCATGATAGCACTCCGTCGCCCGCACGATAGCACTCCGTCACCAACACGATAGCGCTCCGTCGCCAACAGACGAAAAAACCTATAGGAAAAAGCAAGAAATACTTGCCTGTTTCACAGGAAAGCAGTACCTTTGCAGCCGATTATTCCGCAACGGGTTCGAAGAAGCGCACACTAAGTGATTAGAGGCCACCCGCCGGAGCTAACTTTATACAATATACATAACAAAATGTACGCAATTGTAGAAATCCAAGGCCAGCAATTCAAGGCAGAAGCTGGCAAGAAGCTGTTTGTTTATCACATGCAGGAAGCCGAAAACGGCGCAACCGTAGAGTTCGACCGCGTTCTGCTGGTAGACAAAGACGGTGACATCACCGTAGGTACTCCCACCGTAGAAGGAGCCAAAGTGGTATGCGAAGTAAAATCGCCGCTGGTAAAGGGTGACAAGGTGCTCGTATTCCACAAGAAAAGAAGAAAAGGATACCGTAAACTGAATGGCCACCGCCAACAGTTCACAGAGTTGACAATCAAAGAAGTAGTAGCTTAATCCATTAAAAAACAGTAAGAGACATGGCACATAAAAAAGGTGTCGGCAGTTCGAAGAACGGCCGCGAATCAGCAAGCAAAAGATTAGGCGTTAAGATATTCGGTGGCGAAACCTGCAAGGCAGGCAACATCATCGTTCGTCAGAGAGGAACAGAATTCCATCCGGGTAAAAACATAGGCATGGGTAGCGACCACACTCTCTACGCCTTGGTAGACGGAACTGTAGAGTTCAAGGTAAACCGCGAAGACAGACGTTATGTATCTGTCATCCCCGCAGAAAGCGCAGAAGCATAAGTTTTTGTAAAGTAAATAAAAAAAGGATGCCCGCAAGGCATCCTTTTTTATTTACTACCGCCCACATTCTGTCCCTCATCAAGTCATCTATACCAAAAAACACGCTATATATCATTATATTACTTTTTTTTCGTATATTTGGGGCAGAATAAATAACTGTTAGTCCACATGAGAATCCTGTTAACTTTTGCATGCTTGTTTTTCGCCCTCCTATCCGCATCGGCGCAAGAAAAAGACTCCATCCGCTTTGCCATGGAAAACTACGATTATGACACCGCCCTCCGCCTCATCAACAAAGACACCATGCCAAGCCTTCCTTTACTGTACCAGAAGGGATTCATCCTAAGGCAACAAGGAGAAGCGGCAGCCGCATTGGCCGTCTTTCAAGACATCATGCGGCAAGACACCTCCTCCGCACGCCCCTTCATAGAGGCAGCCGAATGTTGCCGGGCGCTTGCCAAGAACAAACTCGCCATGGCATATTACCGGAAAGCGACCTTGTTGGCACCGGACAACAAATATGCCCGCATGCAATACATCAGGCAACTGCTGTTGCACCGCCTTTACCAGGAATCCTTGCAGGAAAGCAGTACGTTGGCCGAAAGAGACAGCTCGGCAGCCGTCCTCCATCTTGTGGGAATGAGTTTGGAGGGACTGCGGGACACTGCCGCCATACCCTGCTACCGGGAGATACACCGGCGCTACCCGACAGACTACCTCTCCGTATCCAAGTTGTGTCAATACTACTTGGCAACCAACGACTTTGAACATGCCATAGCCCTGTCCGAAACCTATCGCCGGCAACAAGACTCCACCAATGTCATCGTCAATCAGCTCAACGCCCAAGCCTATTGTATGAACCGAGACTATCCTACCGCCATCCTGCGCTATCGCGAACTGCTGCAGCAAGGCGACAGCAGTTTCTGCACCTGCTACTATATGGGCATCAGCTGCTATGCCACCGAAGACTTCGAGTACGCATGCCGCATGCTGGAAGTTGCCCGCAGGGAAAAACCGCAGGATATAAATCTGCTATATTACTTAGGACGCTCCTATGAAAAGAGTTTTCAAGGAGAAGAAGGCAGCCTGTGCCTGGAAGAAGCCATAAGCTACACATTGGTGCCGGACAGTGCCATGAACCGGCTCTATTCCGCTTTAGCCGATTGTTACTACGTGGCAGGCAGGTATCGCGACCAGGCAGAAATCCTGAAAATACGCTATAAAGAATACGACCGGGAGAACCACCTGATACTATACAACCTTGCCCTGCTTTACCAAACCGGGCTGAAAGATCCGGACACTGCCATGCACTATCTGGAAGCCTTCCTGCAGACCCGCCCCAAAGAAGAGCCTAATGCTCCGGAGGCCGTCATCCGGGACGGGAATGTCATCCCCCGCCGCACCGTCTATTACCGAGCAGCGGAGAAATGGTTGAAAGACTTACAGAAGCACAAGAAAGTGGAAGACTTCTTCCAAGGAAAACCGGCAAAGGAGTAATCTCCTACTCCCGCCATGGCTCTACACTTCAAAAACGCATCATTCCGCACGATGCTCCTGCAAAACGTACTGTAGCTGCACGGGGGCGTTGGTGGTGATGAAGTCCACCCCCTGCCCGATGAGCCGGCGCATGTCTTCCTCCTCGTTCACCGTCCAGGCATTGACCTTCATGCCCGCAGCATGGCTCTCCTCAATCCACTCCGGATGCTGCTTGAACACACTGAAATGATAGTCGGGACCGGCACATCCCCATGCTTTCAGTTCGCGGGGCGAAACGTCTCCCTCCAGATAATACACCGGAGTGCCCTGCGGAGCCAGCCGGATAAACTCGCGGACAGCATGACGGGAAAACGAAATGTACTCCGTGCGGTGCTCCAACCCGAGTTCTTTCACCATCTTCACAATGCCCTCCACAGCACGTGTTTCCTGCTCAGGTGTCCGGTGCGACTTCAGTTCCAGTATAAGACGCGTTTTCAGCTCCTGGGCTTTCTCCAGGTACTGCCGCAGGGTAGGCACCTGTTCGCCGTTGTCGAGCCTGATGGCAGTACACTCACGGGCGGTGGCATCTTGAAAAGTTACCCCTCTGAAAGTCTCGTCGTGATTTACCACCAACTGTCCGTCGCTCGTCAGCCACACGTCAAACTCCGAACCGTAGCAACCGATAGAGTCAGCCTTCACCAAGGCAGCAATGGAGTTTTGTGCCGAACCCGGCGTGTCCCAAAAGCCCCGGTGGGCAATGACCTGCGTGTGCTGCGCCAGCACAGCGCTGCCCGGTGCAAGCAGCAGGGCAGCGAAAAGCAAATGTTTCAGTTTCATAATCGTATTGTTTTGATAACGCTGCGCCAAAGGTACATTTTTTCGGCAATAAACTGCAGCCGTCCACCGCAAATCTATGCCCTCCCGGACGCCTGTGTATAGACCCGAAAGGCGTCAACCTGCGTTATTCTTCTGTAAACAAAGCACTTATCCACTTCTCCCTGTAGAGGAGCATAACTTTCCCGAAACAGGCAACCAAGTTATCTTTGCAGGCGAAAAGAGTAATATTCAACTTTCGAAAAACAGTAACCATGCAACCAGAAAAAGCATCATTACGTCTAATTGAAATAAGAACACAAATACAACACCTATGAACAAGACATTATCTACCCTCTTCTGCTGCCTGCTGGCCGTTGCGACGGTGCAAGCACAATCCCTCACCGGAAAGCTCATCGACGAGCACAACCACCCCCTTCCCTTTGCCAACATCGTGCTGCTGTCCTTGCCCGATTCTGCCTTCGTGGCAGGCACAGTGAGCGGCGACGACGGCACCTTCGCTCTGGAAGCCACGTGCCGCGACAAGCTCATCCGCATATCGTCCATTGGCTACACCACTTTATATAAGCCATGCACGGGGCAAGACCTCGGCACGCTGCAACTGCAGCCCGACGCGCAGATGCTGGGCGAAGTGGTGGTAAAGGCCGAATTGCCCAAAGTGCGGATAAAAGGCGACGCGCAGGTGACTACCGTACAAGGCAGCATACTGGAACAGGCGGGCACCGGCAATGACCTGCTGAACAAACTGCCCGGTGTGTCGGCCGACGACGGCACGGTGAACGTCTTTGGCAGCGGCACGGCAGAGATATACATCAACGGACGCAAGATGCGCGATGCCAGCGAACTGGACCAGCTGGAGAGCGACAACATCAAGCGTGTAGAGGTGGTACGCAATCCCGGCGCACGCTACGATGCCACGGTGCAGGCCGTGGTGCGCATCTACACCAAAAAGCCGCAGGGCGAAGGCTTCGGCTTCAACAACCGCTTCCTCACCCGTCATTATTATAGGATGAACGTGCTCGACCAGTTCAACTTCAACTACCGCAAGGGCGGCTTCGACCTGAGCGGCATGGTGTTCGGCTCGAGAATCTATGGCGAGGAGAACAAGACGCTCATCACCGAGACCTTCCTCGAC
>CALUIF010000093.1 GCA_944320635.1 uncultured Bacteroides sp.
CCTGTCCCTCCGGAGCCGCCGGGCGTACTGGTGCTGTCGTCATCCACGTTGTATGGCGTGGCTTCGCGCAGTTGTGCCTCGAGGTTGATTTGGGCATTGCTCAGTTCGCCCGTGGCGCGGGCGCGCAGCTTCAGCCCTTTGATGTTGTTGGCCACACTGAACTCCTTGGCGCTGGCAGCCCCATGGTCGCTGACGATGCCCACCGAGAAGATGGCGAGGTCGTCCAGTTTCACGTTCTTGCCGTCCAGTATCAGTTCCTTGATGCACTCCACCATTTCGGCAAGCACTCCCTTGATGACACCCGGCGAGAAAGGGGTGTTGTGCTTGGACATGTGTTTGGACAAAGCCACAATGTCCAGCGTCTCGTTAATCACCGGCCGGGCATACCACAACCCGTTGCAGGGGTGGTTTTCACCGACAATCTGAATTTTTCTGTACGTAATCATAACTCAATTAGTTTAAGTAGTTATTCATATTTGGTTTATACTATGCCAGTCATTGATTTTTTAAACGCGGATTGAGCGGATGACGCGGATTATTTTTTTAGCATAAATGCTGAATCTGGCTGAATCCTATAAATTACAAATCTGCTTAATCCGCTCAATCCGCGTCTAAAAAATAGCAAGATATTTCATTTCATTCTTGAGATTTACTTAATAGGCGAGTAATGTTTTTCCTCTGCAAAGATAAGCAGGGCCGGGGGGAGAAAGTCGGTAAGTGCGGGTAGGAGGGGGTTAGGGTTGATTATGGTAGGTTAAAGTTTCTGCTCTACTTTGTGTTTTTCATTGGTTTTCAGTATCTTTATGCATATAAAAAACTGTTGAACATCATGGAGCATTTCATTATTCGTGCATACGGGCGTACAGAGTTGGCCCAATGTTATTTTCCTGCCCTCAACCCCCAGGTGGCTTACCGCAAGCTGCAGGCGTGGATAGATTATAGTCCGCACCTGCGCGAGCGGCTCAACGCCGTCAGCCGGAATCCCGGCAGCCGGGTGTATATGCCTGTGCAGGTGCGTATGATTGTGGAGGCCATAGGTGAACCTTAACGTTTCCAAAGAGGCACTTTAGCGGCGTAAAGAGGGACTTTAGCAGCGTAAAGAGGCACTTTACTACAAGCTACAAGCTACGAGCTACAAGCTACGAGCTACGAGCTACAAGCTACGGGCTACGAGCTACAAGCTACGAGCTACAAGCTGCGAGCTACGAGCTACGAGCTACAAGCTACGGACTATGGGCTACGAGTATAGGCATGACGCGGTAACTCACTTGTAGCTTGTAGCTCGTAGCTCGTAGCTGTATAACAGCTACACATACCGTGCCGTGGCTTTCTGGTTGCGGCGTATTTCTTCGCCGGTCAGCTCTATCACGCGGTAGCCACGCTTGTTGCTTGTGCGTATCTGCTCAAACCCTTCGCGGCGCATCACGATGCCTATTTTCACGGGGTTGAGCTTCTGGTGGATGCCGGTATTGATGCAGGCCAGTATCTGGGCGTTGGTTACGAAGATGGCCTCTTCGCCCGGCATGGGGCGGCGGTAGTGGGTCAGTATCAGTTCTTGCTCCAGGCAGGGCGTTTCAAACTGGCGGTTGTGTCGGTTCAGCAGCTCCGTTTCGTCGTTGTCCAGCCAGTAGGGATAGCCGCTCTGCACCAGGGCATAGACCTGTGCGTAGATGCCGTCATAGTCGGGCGGATAGTCGTAGGGGCTGTCTATGCTCTCTACTTCGAAGGGCATCCAGCGCCGGTTTCCGCTGAGGTCGGTGAGGAAATGCTTGTTGTTGCCCGTGCCGCAGAAGCTGGCTATGTGTGTCCTTACCTCTTTGTAGTGGGCGTATGCGGCGCGTTCGTTCACCTGGCGCATGGTGGTCAGGGCTTTCAGTTGGTTCAGCTCTTTGGCTTCCATCTCGTCCAGCTCTTCGAGGCACACCATGGCAAACTCTGTCAGGGTGAGCAGGTCGTCCTTGGTGATGTTGCGGCTGTTGCTTTTCAGGTAGAAGTACCTGCGCAGCTGGGGCGGCAGCAGGTTGTTGAGCCAGGTGGTCTTGTAGATGCCTTGGCGGCCTATCAGTACCAGTATCTCGTGGTTTACCACCTCCTTGTCGAGCAGGGAGGCAATCATGGCCACAAACCATTTCTTGAAAAACAGGGCAAACTGCTCCTGGTCGCTCTTTACATGCACGGTCTTCGCCAGCCGGTCTATGTAGTCTGTCTTTCCGTCCCAGGCCGGAAGGCTTTCAAAGTAGTGGGTGAAGGGGTTGTACAGCTCCACGAACTCCGATTCGAGCACGGCGCGCATGTCTTGTATTTTCACGTTCTTCACCTCCTTGCACATGTTGCTCCACAGGGTGTTGACGTGGCGGTCGGTGAGGTCTTCGAAGTCGGTGCTTTGCCCCGTGGCTATTTCGCACTTGCCCGTCACGGTGTTTTTGCGGAACCTTGCCTTGCCGGCGAGGAATTCCTCTATCTCGGCCACCGTGGCCAGTGCCGATTCCTTCTCCTGGCCTTTGCTCCGTGGAGCGAGTTGCAGGGTGCCGTGTTCGTCGATGTGCTGGTAGCACGAGCGCACAATGCCGGCCACGTCGCCGTCGTAGTCGGCAAAACGTTTCAACGCCCAGTCGGTGGCATCGTCCTGCTTCACTCCGTAGGCATTGAGCAGATAGCCCATGCGCATGATGTACTCGTTGTGCCGGTGCTCCGTGTAGGCCAGTCCCTCTTGTTGTAGCCGGTCTTCGGCAGCCTTCACCACACGTTGCAGCCGCTTGCCGGCCCATACCCCTTGCATGGCTTCGCCTTGCTTCTCCTGCCCCTCTATGCAGAAGGGGATGGCTTTGGGGTTGAAGTACACGTCGGGGTCGTGTGCCAGTCCGCTCAGGCGTGTGGCGTTCTTGCACTGCTCGTCGTAATTTTGCCCTATCAGGTGGGCATAGTAGGCATTCATTTGCCTGAAGGCGTGGGTATGCAGCCGGGTGTCGGTCCGTATGTCGCAATGCGTGCCTTTGGTGTAGGCGCTGATGACGCGTATGCCTGCGCCGCTGATGGTGGTGTAGGCCAGCATGGTGTGCGGGTCGGCACGCAGCAGGCCGAGGCAGCGTTCCATATGCTCGGCAGGCAGGTGGTCGAAGTCGGCCAGGCAAAGGCCTGTCCAGTCCTCTATGTTGGCCTTCTGCTTGCCTCCTTTGAAGCGTACCGATACGGAGAAGCATGGGCACGAGGCTTTTTCCCTTCGTGCGGCAGTGGACTGCCCTTGCCCGCTGTAGTAGCGGAACTTCTGGGTGTGGTCGGCAATGTCGGCGCGATTGCGGATAAGGTTAACAACTTCTGCCAGGGTAGTGTCCGTAGGGCAGGTGTCAGCATAGCCTTTAAACAGGCTGAGTAAGTACTCTTTCATTGTGTTTTAATTATAAAAAATAAACAATTGTAAATGGAATTTCGTGAAATCCATTATCTTTGTGCCCAAAAATGCTTGTTCCTATTGTCAAGGACAATCGAAACGAACCTTTGCAAAGGTCTGAAATAAAATTGAAAACAAAGAATGCTTCCGTTTCCACATGTGGAAATGAAATGGCGGATATTTAAGCACTTTTAACGTCCTACGGCGAGCTGTTACGCCTCATGTTTCATTCAGATAGGTAAGAGCCTAAGTAAGTCTCAAGAATGAAATGAATATATCCTGTTATTTTTTAGACGCGGATTGAGCGGATGATGCGGATTATTTTTTTAGCATATGCTGAATCTGACTGAATCCTATAAATTACAAATCCGCTCAATTCGCTCAATCCGCGTCTAAAAAATCAATGACCGGCATAGTATAAACTAAGAAGCTGTTTTGATTTTATTCCGGCATTTTTCTAAGGGGTGTTTTTGAGGATTTTTGCCTGTTCATGTGAGGAGCATAGCGGGCTATGTGACGAATGGGAACAGGCAAAAAGACCGAAAACAGACTTAGAAAAGCCGGATAAAACGATTTAGGAATAAAATCAAAACAGCTTCTAAATATGAACAACTACTTAAAGAGGAAAATTTAAATTGTGAGTTATGAAAAAAGAAGTATTTCATTTTAACTTGGGAAGCTATTTTACTACGCTTCAACGGACGGTTAAAGTAGATGATCACCGACTGACCAACGCTGAGATTTGCAAACGTGCACGCATCTCCACTGCCACCTTTGCGAAAGTAAAAAAGGGCTTTGTACGAAGCTCCACCCCTACTATGCTGTGATTAGCATTTACCTGCCGGCATTGCTGGATAGTGGTGACGACAGCCTTCGCCGGGAGCTGGAGGCGCTGTACAGCAGTCTGGAGGCCGATTCGCAACTGAGGATGTCGATGTTGTCCGGAAAGGATGGGGATAGCAAAACTGCTACCACCTGTCCTTCTGAATGAATGAGGATGTCAAGATGCCGGTTGTCATGCTGGACGGATGTGAAGAAGCTGCCTTTACCTTAGCAAGGCTCTTCACAATGTGCGGGTTGACGCAATCGGCTGTTTGTCAGTCATCTGTTCTCCGCCATGACGGGTTGTCACTGTCTTAGGCGACTTTCTTTTACGCGCGTGTGCAGGATAGATTCACATATTTTAGCAATCAGTGAACTCTCCGCCCGGGCGCGCGCGTGAAGGGTTATATTATGGGGTGGCAAGGTGTCATCTTTGCACGAAGTGCTTTCATAATTTTCCCGGAGGTTGTTGTATAGATACGGGTAAATGTGTACTTTTGTAGTTGGCAAACTTTGTATAATGAAAAGTAAGTAAACTATGACATTGGAAGGATTACAAGAGCGTTATGTCAATTTCTATACCGATTTCGCTTTCAAGAAACTGTTCGGTACTGAAGTGAACAAGGAGTTGCTGCGCAGCTTCCTCAACGCGTTGTTGGACGGCCAGGAGGTGGTAGCCAACCTGACCTACCTGAACAGCGAGCAACTGGGTACTCAGGAAATGGATCGGAAAGCTGTCTTTGATGTTTATTGCGAGAACGAGCGCGGAGAAAAATTCCTGGTCGAGATGCAGAAGGCCGAGCAGCAGTTTTTTAAAGACCGCAGCGTGTTTTACTCCACTTTCCCTATTCGTGAACAAGCCAGGCGTGGCAGCGACTGGAACTATCAGTTGAAGTCGGTCTACACCATCGGTATTCTGAACTTCACTTTCGACGACAGCGACCCGTCCTACTTCCATCACGAAGTGAAGCTGATGGACACCCAAACCAAAGAAGTGTTTTATGACAAATTGACCTTCATTTACTTGGAGATGCCCAAGTTCACCAAGACGGAAGACCAGTTGGTGACGATGTTCGACAAGTGGCTTTACGCCATCCGCCATTTACCTGCATTGTTGGATCGCCCGAAAGCATTGCGTGAGAAAGTATTTGAACAGTTCTTCCGGGCGGCCGAGATTGCCAAGTTTGCTCCCAAAGAACAGTTCGAGTATGAAGAAAGTCTTAAGGCTTTCCGTGACTGGTACAGTGTGCTTTCTACGGCCAAGAACAAGGGATTGGAAGAAGGTCGTGCAGAAGGTCGTGCGGAAGGCCGTGCGGAAGGGCTGGCAGAAGGTGAGGAAAAAGGCCGTGCGGAAGGTCGTGCGGAAGGCCGTGCGGAAGGGCTGGCAGAAGGTGAGGAAAAAGGCCGTGCGGAAGAACGCCTTCAGAACGCCCGCAACCTGAAGTCGCTGGGTGTTGCTGCAGGGATTATTGCGCAGGCTACGGGACTGACGGTGGAGGAAGTGGAGAGGTTGTGAATAAAGAAGAAAAATATAAATCTAAAGCACTATGCGCCTTCGTGTTCAAGACATACAACTCATCCTTCGGGCTGCCCGCGAGGTATATGGCGACAGCGTGAAAGTTTATCTTTTCGGCTCGCGTCTGGACGACACGAAGCGGGGAGGCGACATCGACTTGCTTGTACGCACTGCCGACGGCAAGCAAGGAGTCTTGGCGCGTGTCCGGCTGATAGCCCGGCTGAAACAACTGCTGGGCGATAGGAAGATAGATGTGATAGGCGACCACGAAGATTCGCCTGTTGCGCAAGAAGCTTTAAGGAAAGGAGTATTGCTGGTATGACGACAAGGAAACAAGAATTATCAGAACGCTTGCTACGCGATTTCGAGGTGTGCGACAGGCATATTCTTCGCATAAAAGAGGCACTTCAAGGCCTGTCGGTTGAAATGCCATTGACCTTTGAGGTTTATTGCGCGCTTACGTCGGAGCAAGTGCGTTGCATAGATCAATTCATTTTTCGCTTTTCGAAGCTGCAAGATGCCATGGGGGCCAAGATTTTTCGTAATCTTTTGGCTTATTGGGATGAAGACATTGTCAATCTTCCTATGCGTGATGTCTTAGATCGTTTGGAGCGCTATCGTATCATTCCCAGTGTGAACGATTGGGTGTATGTCCGCGAACTGCGCAATGAGCTGTCGCATGACTATCCTTTACAGGAAACAGATGTCGTTGCGGTATTGAATGAGTTGTTCCGGAAAGTGAATGTCTTGTTGGATATCTATGATAAGATAAAGGGCGCAGTGCTGAAAGAGGGG
>CALUIF010000094.1 GCA_944320635.1 uncultured Bacteroides sp.
TGTGGAAATGCACCTCGGCATTGGCCGGATTGTCGAACTGCCCCAGGATAAGCGCACCGGGAATGGCCGCACGCAGTTCTTCGGCCTTGGTCACCGCGCCCGCCATGCCCCCGGCACCCGGCGTCAGTACCAGTTCTGCGCCGTAGGCCCGAAGCAGGTTGCGCCGCTCCAGGCTCATGGTCTCGGGCATGGTGAGGATGAGGCGGTAGCCCTTGACGCGCGCCACCATGGCCAGGCCGATGCCCGTGTTGCCGCTGGTGGGCTCGATGAGCGTGGCGCCGGGACGCAGTAGTTCGCGCCGCTCGGCATCCTCCACCAGCGCGAGGGCGGTGCGTGCCTTGACGCTGCCGCTGGGGTTGAGCATTTCCAACTTGGCCAGCAAAGGGCGGGACAAGCCTACCTGCCGGCTGAACGACGATAGCTCCATCAGCGGGGTACGCCCCACGAGGTCGAGCACATTCCTTGCAATCTTTCCCATGCTACTATATATATAATATGGTGTAACTTCCTTCTCAGGCGCGGTCGATGTAGTCTACCAGCCAGCGGCCCACTTCGCGGGTGCCATACTTCGCGCCGCCTTCCACCTGTATCTCGGGCGTGCGTACTTCGGCATCGAGCGAGGCATCGACGGCACGGCGTACCAAGGCACCTTCTTCCAGCAGGTTGAAATGCTCCAGCAGCATGGCCACGGACAGCACCTGCGCCAGCGGATTGGCAATGTTCAGTCCCTTGGCTTGGGGCCACGAGCCGTGTATGGGCTCGAACACCGGCGTGCTGTCGCCCGTGGAGGCCGAGGGAAGCAGGCCCATGGAGCCGCTGATGACCGACCCTTCGTCCGTGAGGATGTCGCCGAAGGTGTTTTCCGTCACCATCACGTCGAAGAAGCGGGGCTCCTGTATCATCTTCATGGCGGCGTTGTCCACAAACATGTAGTCGGTGGTGACGTCGGGATACTGCGGGGCCATCTCTTGGGCAATCTGCCGCCACAGGCGCGAGGAGGCGAGGACGTTGGCCTTGTCGACCACGGTGACGTGCTTCTTGCGCTTGCGGGCATACTCGAAGGCCACGCGCAGGATGCGTTCAATTTCGGGGCGCGAGTAGTAGTTGGTGTCCCACGCCTTGTCGTTGTCCTGGTACTTCTCGCCGAAGTACATGCCGCCCGTCAGCTCGCGGATGCACAGGAAGTCGGCGCCCTCCACCAGCTCGGCACGCAGGGGGCTCTTGTGCAGCAGGCAGGGGAAGGTCTGCACGGGGCGGATGTTGGCGTAGAGGCCGAGGCGCTTGCGCATGGCCAGCAGTCCCTGTTCGGGGCGCACGCGGGCCGTTGGGTCGTTGTCGTACTTCGGGTCGCCCACGGCGGAGAAGAGCACGGCGTCCGAGTTTTTGCACGTCTGGTACGTCTCTTCCGGAAAGGGGTCGCCCACGCGGTCGATGGCGTCGGCGCCACAGATGGCATATTCATACTGCACCTTGTGGCCGAACTTGCGGCACACGGCGTTCATCACCTCCACGCCTACGGCGGAGATTTCGGGGCCGATTCCGTCACCGGCCAATACTGCGATTCTGAGTTCCATAATTATTTTTCGTTTAATCTTCGTTGTATTTCTTCCCTGTGGCGGCGGTTTTTGCGCCAACGGCGGTCGGCCACAGCAAAGCCGGCGGTGATGCACAGCGCCATGAAGCCGTTCACCAACAGGTTGCTGCCCTCGGGGTCGTCGGTCGGCACCAGTCGGTGCATGGCGATGATGACCGCGAGCGACACCACAAACACTGCCGCGCAGCGCAGCCAGGGGTTGTATTCTTTCTTTTCCATACCATTCTTTTTTTGTCCGTTGCCGGAGGGCTTTTCTCCGCCCCCCGCGCCATCGGCAAAGTAAGCACGATTGCGCGGGACGGGCAAGCCTTGTGGCGGATTTCTGCCCTCCGTTCTGTTTTTTTAAGCATCGGCAGGGGCCTTTCTGAAAACCCGCCTGGGCGGTTCCGAAAATCCACCTGGGTAGTCATCGCTACCCAGCTGGGTAGTGTTTGCTACCCACCTGGATTTTTCCAGCTACCCACCTGGATTTTTTCAAGCGCCCGCGCGGGCTTCGTCAAACTCCGGCTCGATGAGGTTCAGCATCTTCATCGTGGCCTTGATGGCGGCCTCTGTCTGGTCGGCGTCGAGCCCGCGGGTGCGGAACACGCGGCCGTCGAACTGCCAGGTGATGACCGTCTGCACGAAGGCGTCCGTCCGCCCGCCGGGGGGGATGGTGACGGCGTAGTTGGTGAGCATGGGGAAGCGGCGGCCCAGCGTGCCTTTGTACACTTTGCGCAGGGCACGCACGAAGGCGTCATACTGTCCGTCGCCGCTCGAACTTTCTTCGTACTCGCGCCCGTTCACCTCCACCTTGAGCGTGGCCATGGGCTTGAGGCCGTGCGCCAGGTTAACGATGTAGCTCAGGAGGCGCACGCGGTCGCCCTGCACGTCGTGCTTCAGCACGTCGCTGACGATGTAGGGCAGGTCTTCCTGCGTCACCAGCTCCTTCTTGTCGCCCAGCTCGATGATGCGTTCGGTGACCTTGCGCATGGATTCTTCGTCGAGCTGCAGGCCCAGGTCTTCGAGGTTCTTGCGTATGTTGGCCTTGCCGCTGGTCTTGCCCAAGGCATACTCGCGCTTGCGTCCGAAGCGTTCGGGCAGGAGGTCGTTGCAGTAGAGGTTGTTTTTGTTGTCGCCATCGGCATGCACGCCCGCCACCTGGGTGAAGACGTTTTCGCCTACGATGGGCTTGTTGGGCGGGATGACCACGCCGCTGTACGACTCTACCACGCGGCTCACGTCGTTCAGCCGGCTCTCGTCGATGCGCGGCACGGCCTGGAAGTGGTCTTTCAGTATGGCCTGCACCGAGGCGAGGGGGGCGTTTCCGGCGCGCTCGCCCAGTCCGTTGATGGTGGTGTGCAGCCCCCGGCATCCGCTCAGCACGGCGGCCAGCACGTTACTGACGGCCAGGTCGTAGTCGTTGTGCGCATGGAAGTCGAAGTGTGCCGTGGGGTAGCGCTTCATCATCTTGCGCATGTACTCGATGACTTGCAGGGGGTTCAGTATGCCCAGCGTGTCGGGCAGCATGTAGCGGCGGATGGGCGTGTCCTTCAGTCCGTCCATGAGCTGGAACACGTAGTCGGGCGAATCCTTCATGCCGCTGCTCCAGTCCTCCAGATAGACGTTGACGGCCATGTCCAGCTCACCGGCATAGTCCACCACAGCGCGTATGTCGGCAATGTGCTCCTCGGGCGTCTTCTTCAGCTGGTAGGTGCAATGCCTCAGCGAGCCCTTGCAAAGGAGGTTGATGACGCGGCACCCGGCCCGGTGAATCCAGTCGACCGACTGGCGCCCGTCCACGAATCCCAGCACCTCGACGCGGGGCAGCAGGTCGCGCTTGGCCGCCCAGTCGCACACCATCTGCACGGCCCTGAACTCACCTTCCGACACGCGGGCCGATGCCACCTCCACGCGGTCTACCTTGAGGTCTTCGAGCAGCAGGCGGGCAATCATGAGTTTCTCGTGCGGCATGAAGGACACGCCGCTGGTCTGCTCGCCGTCGCGCAGGGTGGTGTCCATGATTTCTATTACGGGATGTGTCATAGTTTTCTTCTTTATAACCACAGATTACACAGATGTAGCAGATGAACACAGATTTGTTTTCCTGTCGTTGGTAAAGATGCGCCGATATACTTGGGGGCGCATTCCAAAGTTCAATAACAAACCGACTTCAATGTTCGTTGACTTTAGGTAATTGATAAGTTGGGTTTCATGCTCCGGGCATAGCGTTTCAACAGCTTTCAACTCAAGGATGATACAGTCGTCTACGATAATGTCAGGGAAATAATCCCCTACTTTATGACCCTTAAAATAAACTTCGATATGCCTTTGGGGTTCACATTGGAACCCTCTCCTCCTCAGTTCCTGATAAAGTGCGTTCTGATACACTTTCTCTAAAAAGCCATATCCTAACGCATTATAGACTTCATAGAAAGCTGCGATGATACGCTCAGTCTTCTCCTTGTATAAATAATCTGTGTCCATCTTGTCCCATCAGTGTTATCTGTGGCTGCTTTCGTACTGCTCAATCTTGTCCACGTTCTCCAGCAGGAAGTCGATGTCGTCCAGCCCGTTCATCAGGCAATGCTTCTTGTAGGCGTTGATGTCGAAGTGCTCGCTCCGGCCCGTGGCCTTGTTGGTGATGGTCTGTGCGGGCAGGTTGACTTCCACCTCGGTCTTTGGGTCGGCAGAGATGCTGTCGAACAGCTCCCGGAGGAAAGCAGGGGTGACCACTACGGGCAGCACGAAGTTGTTCAACTCGTTGTTCTTGTGGATGTCGGCAAAGAAGCTGCTCACCACCACGCGGAAGCCATAGCCCGCCAAGGCCCAAGCGGCATGTTCGCGGCTGCTGCCCGAACCGAAGTTCTGACCCGCCACGAGTATTTGCCCGCCGTACTTGGGGTTGTTCAGCACGAAGTCGGGGTTCAGCGTGCCGTCGGGACGGTAGCGCCAGTCACGGAAGAGGTTGTCGCCAAAGAAATGCTCGTCGCGGGTCGTGGCCTTGAGGAAACGGGCGGGGATGATTTGGTCGGTGTCTACGTTCTCCAACGGAAGGGGGACGCAGGTAGAGGTTATGATGTCGAATTTCTGTTTCATAATCTTGATATTTATAGGTAATGAGTAAGAAGGCACCACAGATGACACTGATTAAACAGATGACCACAGATTGTAAGAAGAATCTGTGTAAATCCGTGCCATCTGTGTCATCTGTGGTTGCCTGTTAAAGTAGTTCGCGCGGGTCGGTAATACACCCCGTCACGGCGGCAGCGGCGGCGGTCAGCGGACTGGCCAGAAGTGTGCGCGAGCCGGGGCCTTGACGGCCTTCGAAGTTGCGGTTGCTGGTGGACACGACGTACTTGCCCGCAGGCACCTTGTCGTCGTTCATGGCCAGGCAGGCCGAGCAGCCGGGCTGACGTATCTCGAAGCCTGCTTCGGCAAAGATTTTGTCCAGTCCCTCCTGGCGGATTTGTTCGAGCACCATCCACGAACCGGGCACGAGCCATGCAATGATATTCTCCGCCTTCTTCCGCCCCTTGACTATCGATGCGAAGGCACGGAAGTCCTCAATGCGGCCGTTGGTGCAGGCGCCCAGGAACACATAGTCTATCGGCTTGCCAAGCAGGGACTCGCCGGGCTGGAAACCCATGTAGTCGAGCGACTTGCGGAAGGATGCCTGTGCCGCCTCGCCCATGCCCTCGGTTGTAGGAATGGACTGTGTGATGCCTGTGCCCATGCCGGGGTTGGTGCCGTAGGTCAGCATCGGCTCAATATCCGCCGCGTCGAAGCGCACTTCCTTGTCGAACACGGCATCGTCGTCGCTGCGCAGCGTGCGCCAGTAAGCCACCGCCTTGTCCCAGTCCTCGCCCTTGGGGGCATACTCGCGGCCTTTTATGTATTCGAAGGTCACTTCGTCCGGCGCCACCATGCCACCACGCGCGCCCATCTCGATGCTGAGGTTGCACAAGGTGAGCCGGCCTTCCATCGACAGGCTGTGCACGGCCTCGCCGGCATACTCCACGAAGTAGCCCGTGGCACCGCTGGTGGTCATCTTCATCATCATATACAATGCCAAGTCTTTGGCCGTAACGCCCCGGCCAAGCCGTCCGTCCACGGTGATGCGCATGGTCTTGGGGCGCGACTGCAGGATGCACTGCGAGGCCATCACCATCTCCACCTCGCTGGTGCCGATGCCGAAGGCCACGGCGCCCATCGCCCCGTGCGTGGAGGTGTGCGAGTCGCCGCAGACGATGGTCATGCCCGGCAGCGTCAGCCCGCGCTCGGGGCCTACGACGTGGATGATGCCGTTCCGCGGATCCATCATGCCGAAGTGCGTCAGGCCGAAGTCCTTGGCATTCCGCGCCAAGGTGTCGACCTGTGCGCGGGACACGGGGTCCTGGATGGGCTTGTCCTGGTCGTGCGTGGGGGTATTGTGGTCGGGCATGCAGAAGATGCGCTCGGGACGGAGGCAGCCGATGCCGCGGCTGCGCAACCCCTCGAAGGCTTGCGGACTGGTGACCTCGTGGCAATAGAGGCGGTCGATGTAGAGTTGCGTGGGGCCGTCCGGCAGCTGCTGAACCACATGGGCGTCCCAGATTTTGTCGAATAAGGTATTCATGTCTTTCTGTTTTTCCTTGTTATGAATATGTAAGCTATTTTCTTTATCCCCCTTTCCCGTCCGAAGGAGGGGAAAGGGCTTTGTAAAACACTGATAACCAACGTTTGCCGAAAGGCAAAGTTAAGTGACGGACTTAATGCAGTTAAGTGACGGACTTAACTCAGTTAGGTGACGGACTTAACTCGGTTGAGTGACGGACTTAACTGCGCTTTGTCCGCCGCGCGGCTTTGATGTATGGATATATTACCATCCATGCACGCACCGCAGGCTACAGCTTGAACTTATTGATGCAGTCGATGTATGCCTCGACCGAGGCGGCGATGATGTCCGTGTTGGCACCGAAGCCGTAATACACGTGGCCGTCGTACTCCACCTGCATGTGCACCTTTCCCATGTCGTCGCTGCCCTTGCTGATGGCTTGTATGGTGAACTCCTTGAGCGTCATTTGGCGGTTGATAATCTTCTTCAGCGCCTTGATGGCGGCATCCACGGGGCCGTTGCCCGAAGCACAGGCCTCGAACTTCTCGCCGCTGATGTCCAGCCCCAGGCTGGCCACGGAGTGCACGCCTACGCCGCTGGTCACCTGCAGGTAGTCCACCTTGATGCGATGGTTCTGGCTGCGGTCGGCTCCGGCCAGCACGAGTATGTCGTCGTCGTTGATGTCCTTCTTCTTATCGGCCAGCTTGAGGAAATCTTCGTACACCTTGTCCAGCTTGTCCTGCTCCAAGTCGATGCCGAGCACGTGCAGGCGGTTCTTCAGCGCGGCGCGGCCCGAGCGGGCGGTGAGCACGATGCTGTTGTCGTCGATGCCCACGTCGTGCGGGTCGATAATCTCGTAGGTCTGCACGTTCTTCAGCACGCCGTCCTGGTGGATGCCGCTGCTGTGGGCAAAGGCGTTGCGCCCCACGATGGCCTTGTTGGGCTGCACGGGCATGTTCATCAGGCTGGACACCATGCGGCTCGTGGGGTAAATCTTCTGCGTGTTGATGTTCGTGTCGATGCCGATGTGCTTGTGGCACTTCAGTATCATGGCCACTTCCTCGAGCGAAGTGTTGCCTGCCCGCTCGCCTATGCCGTTGATGGTGACCTCCACTTGCCTTGCACCGTTCAGCACGCCCGCCATGGTATTGGCCGTGGCCATGCCCAAGTCGTTGTGGCAGTGCGTGGAGATGACGGCACGGTCGATACCATCTACATGCTCCATCAGGTATTTTATCTTCTCGCCGTATTCCGAAGGCAGGCAATAGCCCGTCGTGTCGGGGATGTTGACCACCGTGGCGCCTGCCTTGATGACGGCTTCCACCACGCGGGCCAGATACTCGTTGTCCGTTCTCCCCGCATCTTCAGCATAGAACTCCACGTCGTCCACGTACTTCTTGGCGTACTTCACGGCCGCTACCGCCCGCTCGATAATCTCCTCCCGATTCGAGTTGAACTTATACTTGATGTGCTCGTCGCTGGTGCCGATGCCCGTATGTATGCGCTTGTGCTTGGCATACTTCAGGGCGTCTGCTGCCACGTCGATGTCTTTCTGTACGGCGCGCGTCAGGGCACAGATAGTGGGCCACGTCACAGCCTTCGATATCTCAATTACCGAGTTGAAGTCGCCCGGACTGGAAATGGGGAAACCTGCCTCAATCACATCCACACCCAACAGTTCAAGCTGTTTAGCCACCTGAATCTTCTCTACCGTGTTCAACTGGCATCCGGGCACCTGTTCACCGTCCCGGAGTGTTGTGTCAAAAATGAATAATCTGTCGCTCATAGTTCATTTCCTTATTTAAGTATTTCTCTATACTGCATCCAATAAAAAAGCCTCTCGCACCGGGAAGTGAGAAAGGCTTTCGTATATATCTTTGCTATTAGTCCTTACATATTGTCATGCACAATGCTCACCTCCACTAACCTTTGCCAGTAGAATAATATTGCCGCATAGTAGAATGTATGTAAAGTTTTGAATCATCTTGCCATTTTGTTATTACGCCCGCAAAGGTAGGGATTATTTCATAGCCTGCAAACAAATCAATAAGTTTTTTATCCAAATAAACATCATTTTATAAGAATACATTCAGAAAAGGTGAAAATATGACAGAAAACATGCAAATGAATCTACTGGCAGAGGCAAAACAAGGATCCTTCAGATACTAACATTGGATCATTTCATAGAGAACATCATAGACTTATCTTTCGCTTCAACCTCTAAAAACGGGGAGGCCGTCCTCTCCCTCACACACGAACAGACAAACAGACAGACACATCCAAAACAAGAATCCCCTCCCCGCTCATCACGCGGGGAAGGGACCCATCTGGAAAACGGCGGCGACCTACTCTCCCACTGTCACGCAGTACCATCGGCGCGCACG
>CALUIF010000095.1 GCA_944320635.1 uncultured Bacteroides sp.
CGTCAGTGCCTGTCTTTGCAAAGCGTTCTTCCAGCTCGGCTATGGGGCGTGCTTTTTGCAGGCTGTTGTCGTAGTAGCTGGCAAACATCTGCTGGAAGGCCCATTGCGTCCAATGGTAATACTCGGGGTCGCAGGTGCGTATCTCGCGGCTCCAGTCGAAGGAGAAGCCTATCTTGTCCAACTGTTCGCGGTAGCGGTTGATGTTGTTCACCGTGGTGATGGCGGGGTGCTGCCCCGTCTGTATGGCGTATTGCTCGGCGGGCAGGCCGTAGGCGTCGTAGCCCATGGGGTTGAGCACGTTGAATCCGCAAAGGCGCTTGTAGCGTGCGTAGATGTCGCTGGCGATGTAGCCCAGCGGGTGGCCCACATGCAGTCCTGCCCCGCTGGGATAGGGAAACATGTTGAGCACGTAGTATTTCGGTTTGCTTGGGTCTTCGGTCACGCGGTAGGTCTGCTGTTCCACCCACCGTTTCTGCCATTTCTGTTCAATCTCCCTGAAGTTGTAGTCCATATAAACGTTCCGGTTAAGTATGATTTTAAGTATGATTTTTAATTGAGTGCAAAAATACGGGTTTATTTTCATACTTGTATGGAGGACAGGGAAAAAACATCGGCATAGCGTAGTATCACCATCATAATAGCGTAGTATCACTAACACGATAGTGATACTACACTAACACGGTAGCGATAGGGGTGCTTAGCCGCTTTCAGTCGCCGCCGTTCTGTGTGTCGTAAAGCGAGATGTTGTTCAGGCAGAGTGGCCCTCTGGCTTTCTCCAAGCGTATGCGCACACCGGATATGGGTATGCGCTTGAACCGGAGCAGGCGCTTGTAGCCGATGGTGGTTGTGGCTTCACCACCGGTGTCGGCCGGAATCCATTCCCCGTCCACCAGGCATTCTACGGCAAACGATTGCACGCGCTGGCCCAATGGGATGTATTCCTGTAGCATCAGGCAGTCGGCCTGGGTGGCTGACGGCAGCTTGAATTCTACGACGGCACTTGTCACACTGTCTTCCGTAGCCCAGTAAGTATCGTATTTTCCGTCGGTAAGGTTCTCGGCTGCATAAGGTTTTCCCCGTTCGTTGGTGACGGAAGGCGTGATTCCTGTCAACAAGTCGTTATGCAGTTGGCGTTCCATCTCCTGCCGGAAGCGGACAGCGTGGGTTGAATCGATGGGGTGTATCAGTCCGTCGCGGTCGACCGGGAAGTTGAGCAACAGCGTGGCATTGCGTCCCACACTCTTGTAGTAGAGGTCTACCAGCTGCTCCACGCTTTTTACCTGGCTATCTTCTTCCGGATGGTAGAACCAGCCCGGACGGATGGACACATCGCATTCGGCTGCCGTCCACATGTCGCCGTCGGCGTGCCCCGTGTTCAGTTCGCCGGCATTCGGGTAACCGGGATACACCACTCCCTTGCGCAGGAACGACCAGTTGGTCTCGCCTGCTATCCCGCGCTCATTGCCCACCCAGCGGCAACCCGGCCCGCCGTCGGAGAAGATAATGGCCTGCGGCTGAATGCTGTCCAGAGCCGCAAAAATGCCCGGTAGATCATAATATGTCTTGCGGTCGATGGTGCGTTTTTCTTTGGCGCCTCCATACCATCCGTCGCCGCCGTTGGCACCGTCGAACCATACTTCAAACAGCGGCCCGTAATGCGTCATCAGGTCCATCCACTGTGCATGGTAATACTCCACGTAGGAAGGTGTGCCATAGTCGGCCCGGTTGCGGTCCCATGGTGAAAGGTAAATCCCCATTTTCAGCCCGTATTTCCGGCAGGCTTCCGACAGCTCCTTCACCACATCCCCTTTCCCATCGCGCCAGGGAGAGTTTTTCACACTGTATTCCGTTCCTTCAAACGGCCACAGGCAAAAACCGTCGTGATGCTTGGCAGAAAGGATGATGCCCTTCATGCCGGCCTTCTTCAACGTCTGCACCCATTGTTCGCAGTCGAGCTTGCGGGGGTTGAATGTGCGTGGGTTCGAGTCGCCGTAGCCCCACTCTTTGTCGTTGAAAGTGTTCAGTCCGAAGTGTATAAAGGCATACGTTTCCAGTTGCTGCCAAGCCACCTGCTTGGGTTGCGGAATGGGGTAAACCGGTTCGGGAGGAGCCACAGAAGTTTCCTTATGTGCACAAGAAAGGCAAAGGGTTGCCAGAAGTAAAGCAGGGAAAAGTTTCTTTCTCATGATATCTCAGTGTTTGGATTGTGTAGGGCAAAAGTAGAGTTTTTCGTCGAAAAGTCAATCTGATGGGGGGAATAAAATGCGGTAGACTATGGTCTAAATTAATTTAGTGGTTAGCGGGGTAGTGATTAGTGATTAATACATGGTGGTAACTGAATTTTTCCTTATTCACACGCACTAATCACTAATCACTACCCCGCTAATCACTAACCGCTATTATAGTTTATTCTTTGTAGTTGTATTCATAGATTTCCAGTGTCTTCGCCGCCGTGTCCCGTACTTGCGTCAAGCGCCCGGCATTGTCATACATGTACAGGTAAGTGTTTCCGTCCGGCTCCACGCTGCCCTGCACACCCACCAGCGGCGTATAGCTCCATGCCGTCACCACACCTTGGTTCAGCAGCTTCTGTATACTTTGCAACTGTGTCACCCCTTCTATGCCGTTGTTGATGGAGGAGACGTAGCTTTGGGTCAGGGTGTTCACCACGTCGTCATACGCCATGCCCTCTACTTGCATCACCGGGTAATGGTTTTGGTACGACCACAGGTAAGAGACTGTTACCCCGTCGGGACGTACCACCTCCAGCAGGTTGCCGTCGCTGTCGTAGCGCGTGTATTGCATCCGTGTCTCGTAACTGTCGTTGCCTTTCGCCTGTAGTATACCGCTCAGCCGTGGCACATTGTTGAACAAGGCATACTCGTTCTTGCTTCGCGACAGTGTTTTCCCGTTCCTTTGCTCTACGGTTTCTATGGGATAGTCCAGCATGTTCAGGCCGTGCATCTTGGCGTATACTCCCGTGGTCTTGAACGCATCGGCATAATTGATGGTGGTCTTCCTCGTCTCGCCTTTGCTGGTGCCTTGGATGATGGCGGTAGGCTGTTTGCCTTCCGCGTCATATTCATATTGCGTGTAGCGGGTCACTGTGGGCGTTCCATCGCTGTCATATTCGGTGACCTGCTCTTCCGACACAGTGCTCCACTCCTGGTAGAAGGGATAAGCCTGGATGCGGTAGCGTTTTAATCCATAGAAATGGTCGCTGTTGGGAATGCCTTGCGCCAAGTCAGTGGCAAAGGCGTTGAGCATCACGTTAGCCGTATTCTTCTGGATATATTCCCATTCTTGCTTCTGTACGTTTTTGCCGTCTGCCGACACTTGCAAACACTCTATAGGTTTGCCGTTCAAGTAATCCGTAAAGAGATAAGTATCATAGAAATAGTGTCGTGCCGGCGTGTTGTGGTACGTGGTTACGGTCTTTCCGTTTTCCATCCCTTCCTTGCTGTCCTTCACCGTCACCCGGCTGTAGCCCACGGGCGTTCCGTGCAGGGAGGTGATGGCGGGAATCTTTGCCCCGGAGGTAAGGATGTACTTGTTGAACTGGTCCAAAGCCGGCGAAAGGGTGCCTACATACCAGGTGTCCGTCTGTTCCTCTGGTACGGGCAGTAACAGCTTTCCGCTCGAGGTGCCGTCTTCATTCGCATAGTCATAGTCCAGCTTGCGCAGCAGGCTGCCGTCCGCATCGTGCTGCTCCATGGAGGCGATGCGCAACCCGCCGCCATAGGATATACCATCGTACCGTTCGGCGATGTCCGGCTCGCTGTAATAGATGATGGTTATGTTCGTCAGGCTTTCGCAACCTTCCAGCTGCCCGTGCACCTCAGGCGGGAAAAAGCAGGTCACATTATAATCGCCTGCCTCCAGGGTCAGCTTTT
>CALUIF010000096.1 GCA_944320635.1 uncultured Bacteroides sp.
CTTCATCCATTCCGAAGAGGAAGAAGTGGCGCCGGGAGGAGCAGCAGGCAACGGCTCCGTCAAGGGCTTCTTCCTCCTGAACGAAGGCAACATGGGCAGCAATAAGGCATCGCTCGACTTCTTCAGCTACGAGACGGGCCGGTACATGCGCAACATCTACCCCACGCGCAACCCCGACATCGTGAAAGAGCTGGGCGACGTGGGCAACGACCTGGCCATCTATGGCAGCAAGCTCTACGCCGTAATCAACTGCTCGCACTACGTGGAGGTAATGGACGCTGCCACGGCCCGGCATGTGGGAAGCATCGACATCTTGAATTGCCGCTACATCACCTTCAGCGGCGGAAAGGCCTATGTCAGCTCGTATGCTGGCCCTGTCCAGATAGACCCGGATGCCCGCCCGGGAAAGGTGGTGGAGGTGGACACGGCCAGCCTGCAGGTGACGCGCGAGGTCGTGGTAGGCTATCAGCCGGAAGAAATGGTGATAACCGGTGGCAAGCTCTATGTGGCCAATTCCGGAGGCTACCGTTTCCCCGATTACGACACGACCGTCTCCGTGATTGACTTGGAAACGTTTGAAGTCATCCGCACCATCGACGTGGCCATCAACCTGCACCGCATGGAGCTGGACCGCTACGGGCGCATCTATGTGTCGTCGCGGGGCGATTATTACGACGTGGGCGCCGATGTGTACGTGATAGACAGCCGCACGGACCAGCTGCTGGGCAGTCTGGGGGTGGCGGCCAGCGAGATGTGCCTCTCCGGCGATTCGCTGTATATGACGAGCGTGGAGTGGAATTATGCCACCGGTCGCAACAACATAGCCTACACGCTTTACGATGTGGCCCGCCAGGAGGTGGTTTCGCACAACTTCATTGCAGACGGGACGGACAGCCGGATACAGATTCCCTACGGCCTGGCGGTCAATCCGGACACGAAGGAGATTCTGGTGTGCGATGCCAAGGACTATGTGACCCCCGGCACACTTTATTGTTTTAGTCCGGAAGGCACGCTGAAGTGGCAGGTGACAACGGGCGACATCCCTGCCCACTTTGCGTTTACAACAACGCCTTTCCAAGAATAACCGTTTAATTAATAAATATTGCAAGTATGATGAGCATTAAGCATTTTCTTAGGCATTCGGCAGCCGTAGCGGCCATGTGCAGTGTGAGTTTTCTGGCGTGTGGCGTAGCCGCGTGCAGTGACGATGACGGGGCTGTCCCCTCTGTGCCGCCGCCCGGTGGGGAAGCTACTGCCTATATCACCCGGGTGTTGGACTTCATGCCGGCAGTCGGGCAGTTCACCAATGCATCGCCCGAATATGAAGAAGGCGACACGCAGGAAACCATGAACCAGAAAGTACTGGCGGCCATAGGCCATAACAACAGGAGTATGATTTCGTTGGGCGGCTACGGCGGCTACGTCACGGTGGGTTTCGACCATACCATTGAAAACAAGCCGGGACTGCGCGATTTCCGTGTCTTGGGCAATGCGTTCCATGCAGCTTCCAATCCCGATCCGGACGCACCGGTGGGCGGCAGTTGCGAGCCGGGCATCATCAGGGTGGCTTATGACAAGAACAAGAATGGCCAGCCCGATGAAGACGAGTGGTACGAGATAGCCGGAAGTGTCCATGAAGACCCTGCGCAGGAGCCTTGGTATCAGTTGGCAGCAGACTACGGGAACGACGTGAACCTTTACACCGATTATGAGATTACGTATTACCGTCCGGCGCAAGAGCCTGAAACGGACGAGGAGAAGCAGCAATACATCCGCTGGACAGACAACCAGGGCAATTCCGGCTATAAGGTGAAGAATGCTTTCCACAGCCAGCCTTATTTCCCGCAGTGGTTTGAAGGAGACGAACTGACATTCCGTGGCACTTGCCTCCCGCAGAACGGTATCGACGAGAGCGGGCAGGGCAGCTACTACGTGCTCTACAAGTTTCGTTACGGCTATGCCGACAATGAGACGAATACGAACGATGAATCGTCCATCGACATTGACTGGGCAGTAAACGACAAAGGACAGAAAGTGCACCTGCCGGGTGTGGACTTTATCATGATTTATACGGGAGTGAACCAGGAAAACGGTTGGTTGGGCGAATGCTCGACGGAGATTTCGGGCGTGGAAGACTTGCATATCCTGGGCGAAGAGATTCCTACGAGAGAATGAGCCACCATATTATTACCAAATTATTATCAATAACCGATAAATAGCGAAACAATGAAAAAGTTATTCAACCTGATGAGCCTGTTGTTGGCTTTGAACCTGAGTGCACTGCTTTGCTTGAGCGGATGCAGTGACGACAATGACCCTATCGGCGGAGATGATGGCACACCCGCCGGTGAACTTGTTTTTGAATGGAACGTGGATGCCACAGCGGAAACTCCCATCCTGTTGCTTTCGGACGAGGAGTATGCGATTGCGTACCATGCGGAAGGCGTGGAAAACATCTCACCTGCCAATGCACCTGCGGGATGGCAAGTGGCCGTGGACGAGGCAGCGGGCAATATAACCGTGACCGCCCCGTCGTCCACCACCACCGAGGCCGACAAGACCTATACTTTGCAACTGACAGTCACCAGTGCTGACAGCCAAAGCATCACGACAGAAGGCATCGACTTCTATCACGTCACCTTTAACGATCCGGAGGGAGCATTCGTCTTGAACGAAGGCAACATGACTACCGAGAACGGCTCGCTTGTTTACATCACCCCCGAAGGATATGTAGTGGACGATGCTTATAAGCGTGTGAACGGCACCGAGCTGGGCAATGTGGCACAGGACATGTGCTTCTACGACGGGAAAATCTACATCATCTCGCAGAACGGGGATACCAATGCGGTAGGAAGCTCTTTCGAAAACGACGGAATGCTGGTGGTGGCCGATGCCGTGACGTTGAAGAAGCTGAGAAGCTTCACGAACGAGGAACTCAGCCAGTTGGATTGGCCTACGCACATCACTGTGATAGACGAGCAGCATGTCTACATCCGCGATAATGCCGGGGTTTGGCATCTGAATATGGACGACAGTTCGCTGTCCTTCGTCGACGGGACGGAGAATGCGCCCAAAGCGAGGTTTGCGATAGTGAATAATGAGGTTTATTTCCCTTTGAGTGGTTCTTATCTGGCCGAGGTGAAGAAGATAGCTCCGTCCACAGGACAAGTGTCTTCTGTCGGTACAGATGCGATTTTTCTTGCTCCTACCATGATTAATTACATCCTTGGCATCGCTCCTGCCGATGATGGCAATCTGTGGATAATCGGCACCTCCGCTTCCAGTCCGGACAGAGAGGGGATGATTACGCTGAACAAGCTCGATTTGGCCGCTTCTGAACTTGCGCAAAACCGGTTGACCGAGCAGCCCGACGATGCCTATAACTGCTGTTTCGCTGCCTATGGCAATACGGTCTATTATGCCGACGGTACCATCATCTATCGTGCTGAGTTCAACGCAGGGGAAGACGGCTTTGCAGATGAACCGTTGGTCGACCTCGCTGCTTTGGACGACAATGTCGGATTGCTGTATAACGGATTGGGAGTCAACTCCGCCACGGGGCATGTGTATGTCAATACCTTGAAAGGTTTCGGCAATTTCTTTACGACGAATTCTATTTGGGAATTCGATTTCACTGCCAGTATGGATACACCGGTGCATAAGTTCGATAACTACACCCACTTCCCGGCTGGCGTATTCTTTAACAACTAACATATACAAGATTATGATGAAAAGATTATATCCTTATTTCTTAGTGGGCTGTCTGCTGTTGGCGGCTTGCGGTGATGACGGCATGGAGACTCCCGGCACAGAGACGGACGGCTCAGGCAATGAAAATGTGGACGACAATCCGCCATCTGCTCTTACCGGCTATGCCGACCCCGACGGAGTGATGATACTGAGCGGAGGCACCTATACATTGGAAAACGCCTTCCTCACTTTTATCGACCCTGAGGGCGAAGTGGAAAATAAAGTCTATGCGGGGGCAAACAGTTACGAACTGGGCAACGACGGCGTGGCCCTTTACTTGTGCGATGGCAAGCAATACATCCTTTGCAACGACTGGTATGAGGCAGAAGGCAAGGGGAACAATGGCCTCCTGACCGTCGCCGATGCCGAAACGCTGGCGAAGGAAAAGTCTTTCGCCAGGGCGGACATGGTATTCCAGCACCCCGTCAACGACATACAGGAGGAGGTAGATACCAGCCTTAGCGGGATTGCCGTGCTGGACGAGCATAACGTCTTTATCTTTGCCCAGGGCGTATTGCGCTTCGACAGTACGACGGGCGAGCTGAAGCTCATAGAAGGAGCCTACGATATAGGGAACGCCGGGTCGGCCAATACGGTGGAATCCACCGTTTCGTCCAGAGGCGCGACGGTGGTCAATGGCTGCTTGTATGCCGCAACCGGCGGATTCTGGTCTACGACCGCCTTGGTAGAGTTTGCCAAAGGAAAAGACGAGGTGAACCGCCGGCTCGAATTAGGCCGGGGTGATTTGGTAAGCGGTATATGCCTGGCAGACGACGGTAGGCTGATAGTAGCTACCTACAAGCGGGGAAGAGACAGCGGTTATCTGAGCTTCATCGACCTGGACAGTTGGACGGTTACAGACCAGCGGACCATCCCGGCCAACATCTCTCCTGCTTTGCACAACAATTCGGGCGTCACTTACCTGGACGGTTACCTCTACTTCACTGGAGCTGAAGAGTCGGAGTTTTCCATGGCTTCCTACACCACCCTCAGCCGCTATTCCATCGAGACTGGCAGGGTGGAGAAGGACATCGTCGACTTCAAGACCGACGAGCCGCAAGCCAATTGGTTGGATTGCAATGTCGTGGCCGACCGGAACAGCGGTTACCTTTATGTGGCCACGTCGCAAGATAACTGGGAGGGCGTAATCTCCGATGCAAGCATTCTGGTTTATGACTGCAACGGCGATACGCCCCAGTTGGTACAGAAAATCAGTAATGTGACTCATAGCGTGAAAGGCATTTATCCGCTTTCGATGTTTGCTTCACAACCTTAAAGAAGAATTTTTCTGCTCTATTGTAAATAGCGGGGCGAGGCCCCGCAGCTACAAGTGTGGGAGAGCTGTCATGTCCCTACGTCCGAAGGATGCCAAGTAGCATGGGGGTGTGTCGAAATGACACACCCCTACAAAAAATCCGCTAAATTATCATTTAGTTTTGCACACAGAACCGTGTGCCTTTTTTACGGCCGGAAGTCGATGCCCAGCAGTTTCATGACAAAGGGGGCGATGTCCGTCTGGTTCATCACTTCTATTTCTTCTTTGTCGATGCCGCAGCCGTAGGCCACCAGCGTCGTGGGGTCAATGCCCGAGAGGTAGCCGTGCTTGCCGCCTGAGGCTTCACGCACATCGGCTCCGGTGCGGGCGGTGGCTACGGCTACGCCTTTCACCGGTTCTATGGCAAGCACTACCCGCGGGTCGCAACCCACTTGGGCAAGTTCGTCTTTCTCCACGATGCGGAACAGGCTGCGTGTGGATTGTGGCAGCGAGGCGAGTTTACGGCGCACCTGTTCCAGCGTGGCGGTATCCTTGGCGTCTTTCAGGTAGAGGAACATCATGGCTCCCGCTCCGTGGAAAGCCGCCTTCCAGTCGCCGCCCGTCTTTTCGCTGAGCAGGCCTTCTTGTACCAGCCACACGTTGGGTGCCAGGGTGCGGTGGTAGTTCACGAAGCCGTGGTCGCCGCATACGATGACCGTGGTGCTGTCCAGCATGTGGTGGCGTTCCAGGTTTTCCAGGATGAGGCCCACGGCATGGTCGGCCCCGCCCACCGTGGCGCGCACGCGGTCGGAGTCGAGTCCGCCGGCATGCTGGGCATAGTCGGTGGTGATGAGGTGTATGGTCATCAGGTTGACGCCGTAGGTGTTCAGCAGGTAGTTGGCCATGGCGGCGGTGCGTGCGTCGCGGGTCATGGAGCCTGCGCCGAAGTTTTCGTGGTTCAGCCGTCCGGTGGCTTCACGCTCCAGCTCGTCGAGTATGCCTGCGGGTGTGCAGAAGGGTTTGATGTACTCCAGCTGGTTGGGTACGGGCTTGGCCGACCAGAATTCGGGCACGTTGTAGGTGATGTACTTGGAGCCGGTGCTCACGGGCCAGAACAGCGAGGCTGTTTTCAGCCCTTGGCGTGCGGCTGCTTCCCAGATGGTGGTTGCCTTGATGGAGTCGGCATACCAGTAGGGCACGGTGGGCGCGTTGCCTGTGAACTGTGCGTTGTAGTAGATGTGGTGCTCGGCCGGCTTGGCGCCCGTCACGATGGTGATGTGCGACGGGTAGGTGGCCGTGGGGGTGATGCCCTTGATGCGCTCGACGAACAGCCCGTCGCGCTTCATGCGCTTTAGGTTGGGCGAAGGCATGGTGCTGTCGGTGACCATGGCGGCGCGCATGCCGTCGATGGTGATGAGGATGACGTGTTTCGAACGGTCGGCGGTGAAGCCCGAGACGGTCACGGCCAGGCAAAGGAGCAGCGTGGCTGCCCCTCTGCGGATATTAATTAAAGAACGGTGCGACATATTCGGATGATTTGTTTTTTACGATAACGCGGTTCATGTTGTAAGTGATGACGACGGTCTTGTTCTCCTCGTCCATGGTGAAGGCGTCCATGCCTTGGTTCAGGGGGATGAAGGAGGGTATCTGTGCGGTGGTGTAGGCTTCGGCCGAGGGGGTGTTGGCGGCTTCCGTCTCGCACACGGGCAGGCGAATGCCCAGGTCGGCCACGCGGCGGCCTTCGGCGATGAAGATTTCCTGGCGCATGAGGTAGACTACTTCCAGCAGCTGGTCTACGGTGGTGGGGTCGTCAATCATGTCGCTGGTGACGGATGTGCCCGAGATGTAGGGGATGGCGATGAGGTTGGGCGACTGGCGGTCGAGCACCAGCCCGTTGCGCAGCGGGTCGTCGGCCGAGGCGGCCACGCGGTATTCCGAGCTGTCGGGGTACCGCTTGAAGCCTCCGTTGTAGCGCTCTTCCAACTGGTCGTTGATGCCGGTCTCCACGGGGCGGCTGTCCACCAGTTCCAGCAGGGTGTGCAGGTAGGTTTTGGCCTGGGCCAGGTTGCCATCGGCCAGTGCGGCTTCGGCCAGTATGAGGTAGGGTTCTTCGGCCTTGGCTATGCAGATGGGGCGTGCCTCGGTGGAGCTTTCTTTCTGGAAGTATTTCGGGTCGAGGAAGTCCAGGCGGGGCAGGGGCTGGAAGTTGGTGCCGTACAGGTAGCCTTGTATGGAGCTGGTGAAGCCGTGGTCGCCGTCAAACTCTACCATGCGTGTGAAGTCGGCCGAGTAGCCCAAGGCTTGGTTGGCATACTCTACAGCGCGGCTCTTGTCGCCCAGGCGGTAGCAGGCGCGTGCCATGAGGGTGTAGATGAAGGCGCGGTCCTGGTCGTTGGCGGCATAGTCGAGCGATTCGTCGAAGGTGCTGACGGCCAGTTCGAGGTTTTCTTCCCAGCCCACTACGTCGCCCCCGTTCTCTATGGGGAGGGCGAGGAAGTATTCGCCGGCCAACAGGTAGGAGTAGCCTTTGATGTAGTACAGGTTGAAGCGCTGGGCGTCGGTAGTGGTCTGGTCGGCCTGTGCCACGACGTTCAGCCCTTGGTCGGCTGTTTCGCGCAGGGTGCCTACGTAGCGTTGCAGGTAGGTGACGTCTTGGTCGGTGTAGAGTATGGTGGGGAAGTCGAACACCTTGCTGCTCTGCGTGTAGTTGTTGAAGTAGTTGTCCATTACAGCATGGCGGGCGCTAAGGTTTTGAGGTGGTGGCGCAGCAGCCTTAGGGAGAGGTTGTAGTAGTTCTTGACGGTGCTTTCGGAGATGCCCATCCGGGCGGCAATCTCTTTGTTGGACAGGCTGTGGCGGCTTTTCAGCAGGAAGACGTTGCGCTGGGGCATGGGCAGCCGGCCGATGGCTTTCAGGAAGCAGGCGTAGCGGGTGTTGCGTTCCATGCACTCCTGCAGGTCGGTGTCGGCTATGCTGTCCAGTTGTGCGGCATCGAGGCTGGTGGCCCGGACAAAGATGCCGGGGGTGTTGCGCAGCAGGTTGAGTGAGGCGTTTTTCACCATGGTGTAGAGGTAGTTTTTCACGCTGGTGGTGATGTGTAGGGACGGGTGCGACTCCCAAAGGCGCAGGAATACTTGTTGTACCAGGTCTTTGGCGCGTTCATCATCTTGCAGGTAAGTGGCCGAGAGGTTGCAGAGGGGCGTGTAGTAGGTGGCATACAGGTAGGCAAAGGCCTTGTGGTTGCCGTTGTTAAGTCCGTGCAACAGTGCTTGGTCGTTGTCGTGGGGGTAAGAGTTGCTCAACATAATGTGCCTGTTTGAAAACGGGCGCAAAGATGTGGGGTAACTGTTGCTTTACGGTTACAGGCGGACGACATTTCGGTTACACTGTGCCGTGCGGCGGGTGGCAGGTGCCGGGGGGATGGGCGTTCAGCGCAGGCCTGTAATGACTTCGTAACACACGGAATCCTGGAACCTGCGTGCTTTCCTGCCCGACAGCGTGTTTTGGTTCATGATGGCGAAGGCCACCCAGTGCCCGTTCTCTGCTTGCAGGTAGCCGGCCAGGCAGCTTACGCCCGTGTAGGTGCCTGTCTTGGCGTGTACGCGGCGGAAGCCCGGGGTGTGGTAGCCCATGCGGTGCTCCAGGGTGCCGTCGATGCCGCTCACGGGCAGGGCTTTGTAGAGGGATTGGAAGATGCCGGTGTTCCCGTAAGCGTAGCGCAGCAGGCCGACCAGCAACTGGGGGCTGATGTAGTCGTAGTGCGACAGTCCGCAGCCGTCGGCCAGGTTGTAGTCGTCGGGGTCGAGGCCAATCTGCTCTATCAGGTGGTTCACGGCGTCCAACCCGTCGTCGGCCGTGATGTAGTTCCGCCCGGTGGCCTGCTTGCCCAGCCTATGCAGCAGGGCTTCGGCGTTGAGGTTGTCGCTTTCCTTGAGGCATTGGTTGAGCACGGCCTGCATGGGCGTTTCGTGCACAGCCACGCGCACCGACAGGCTGTCCGGATGGAACTGGCGGAAGCCGTACACGGGGTCGGCGGCCACGCCCCGGTGTTGCAG
Organism: uncultured Bacteroides sp.; assembly: GCA_944320635.1. Classification (GTDB taxonomy): domain Bacteria; phylum Bacteroidota; class Bacteroidia; order Bacteroidales; family Bacteroidaceae; genus Bacteroides. The sequence goes on from CALUIF010000096.1 coordinate 9,061, forward strand.
GCGCTCTACGAAGGTGTGCATGAAGAAGTCTTGCGAGGAGTAGATGTTGATAACCCTTGCCGTGCGCCCGCTTACGTTGCCCGTGGCCACCAGCGTGTTGCTGTTGTGCATCCAGTCGCGCGTCACGCGGAAGCCTCCCGCGCGGGGTGCAAGGCTGGTGGTGTGGTTCACGAGGCGGTAGTAGGTGGAGGCGGGCGTGCACTTCAGCAAGGCGGGCATGCCGCGTTCGGCGGGACGGGCGGCGATGGTGACCACGCCTTTCTCCAGCATCAGGGGCGAGAGGTAGGGCTGGAAGGCCGATGGATTGTCGTCCCACAGCCATCCGCTGCCCCAGTGCAGGGAGTCTTTCATCGACACATCGCCGTATACCTTTCCGGCAATGACCGAGAAGGGCAGGCGGGCAACGGCTTCTGCCAGCGAGTCGAGGGCTTCGTCGTCGAACTCGGGGTCGAAGCCGCCCACTACATAGAGGTCGCCCCGCAGCGTGTCGGCCTGCACGGTGCCTTGATACCACACTTCGGTGCGGAAGGGGTCGTGGGCGTCGGGGTGGGAGAGGGCGGCGATGGCGGTAAGCAGCTTCATGGTGCTGGCGGGGCGCGACAGGCGGTCGGCCTGGTACTCGTATACGGGCTGGCCTGCCGTGAGGTCGTAGATGGCGATGCCCACGTGCGAGCCTTGGGGCAGTGATTCTTTTACTAACGTGTCGAGGCGTGCGGCCAGCGGCAGGGTGTCGGCCGGTGCGGCGGCCTTGGGACGGGCGGGAAGCAGGAGGGTGTAGCCGCACAGCAGGGTGCACAAGGCAGTTATCTTTATTATGGCAGTCATAACGTCGTTCTGTCGGTAATTGCGTGCAAAGATAACGTTTCTGCGGCGTGATGTGCTTAAAAGTACACACATAAATCTTCATTTATTCCGCCCATATCCTTATCTTTGCCGCTTATTGAGGGCTGCACGACAGCACCCTATTACCGGTTTGTTAGCGACGGAGCGCTAACGCGTCAGTGACGGAGCGCTAACACGCTGGCGACGGAGCGCTAACAAGACGGTAATGGGGTGCCTAGCAGCCCTTGGGCTTTTAACTTGAAAACGAGATTAGTATGAGAGCATTATTGTTATTGAGAGCCGGCCTTCTGCTTCTTTTGGCCGGAGGCCTTTGCCAAGGCGCATCCGCGAAGGACGGGCAGTGCCTCACCGTGTTTCAAATCAACGTGTGGCTGGATGCCACGCAGGTGTCCGGTGCCTTCGAGGGGCTGGTGGATGAAATCGCGGCCCATCGCCCCGACGTGGTGACCCTCTGCGAAGTGGGGGATTACCGGGGGGGTGAACTTCACCGACAGCCTGTGCCGCAGCCTGGGCGTGCAGGGCTTGCGCTACTACACCTGCCCCAGCCACGATGGCGGCGTGCTGAGCCGTTACCCCATCGTGGAGAGCGAGGGGCTCGACTCGTTGAGCATCTGCCGTGCCGTTATTGACGTGGAGGGCACCCGGGTGGCCGTCTATTCCGTCCATC
>CALUIF010000097.1 GCA_944320635.1 uncultured Bacteroides sp.
TTTACATCTCTACATCTCTCTGTAAGAGATGGATTGTCTTGTATCAGTTGTCTGAATAACAGCCAATTGTAATAAGTAAGTCGCAAGAATGAAATGAATATATACTATTATTTTTTAGACGCGGATTTGCAATTATTATACAGAAGAAATATTCATACATTTTCCCTCTTTTCCCCTACTTCTTTTGGGTGTACCATGTCCGTATTTTCTACGCTCCACCTCCGACCCTATACGCCGTCATTTTGTCGGACTTGTCTCGGATCTGTATCGGAGGAGAGTCGGAGTTGGTATATAGTTGGGTTGTTTTTGATATGGCAATATATTGTTTTAGATGTATTTACGAATTTTTCATATGATGATTTTTTGTAATGAAATGAGAAAAATCAGAATTTTTTATGTAAACATTTATGTGTAAAATATATAGAAAAGCATCAGGAGGAAATATGCTTACATAATGGACGTTTTTATAACCTCAAAAAACAAGGAACTGGCGGGGAGAAGTGCTTGGGGACTTGCTTCAGTAAAGCAGGATAGAGGGCTGAAAATATAGTAGTGTGCTTAGAGCCTGTTGGAGTTTTGTTCAGTAACATTCTTATAGCTGCAAGTTCTACCATTTCCTCCACTGAATCGAACGTGAATTCATAATTTCGGCAGAGCCTCCTGTGATTGTCAAACCACGAGAAAGTCCTTTCCAAAATCCATCTCTTACCTATTGGTTTAAAGCCGTTCTAATGACATTTTTTCCGAAAAAAATTTTTATATATTTCTTTTGCACAAAAACTATTTTGTTGTATTTTTGCCTCGGTTTAATCCATCTCTTACAGAGAGATGGATTACTTTTCTTCAATTCTTATCCTAGATAAAAACTTTAAAGTGATTGCAGGATTTGGTTGTTTGCTTTGTCTACAGCTGAAGTGTCCAAAGATGCCAGATAGATGCGGGTTGTCTTTTCGGACTCATGCCCCAGGGCTTCGCTGATGGTGTCGATGGGGATGTGCTTGCCTTTGGCGATGCTTGCCCAGCCATGCCGGGCGACGTATGTGGTGAGTGGAGTGCTCAGTCCGATTTCCATGCCTATCTGTTTCAGCTTATGATTTACCAAATGAAGGGCATTTTGATATTGCAGCCGGGCATCGGCACGGTTATCCCTGATGATGGGCAAGAGATAGGGGGTATTGCTCGTATCGTATTTATCGATAATCCATTGCATCTGTTGTTCCCACTTAATGGCCAGTTGCTGGTTGGTTTTACGCCGGCGATAGATGAGTACGCCATTCTGCAAATCCTTCTTCTTCAGGAACGCCATATCGATAAATGACATGCCACGGGTATAGAAAGAAAACAGGAACAGGTCGCGTGCCAAGTCCATGGTAGGCATAGAGGCTAAGTCCAGGTTGCGAATCTGGCGAATCACGCTCAGAGGCACTGCCCGCTTCATGGTTTTGGCTATGCCGGTATAGACGGTCCTGAAGGGGTATTGTTGCGGTGTCAGGCCACGCTTGACAGCCATATTGTAGGCAGAACGCAGCGTGCGCATATAAAACGATACCGTGTTCATGCACACACCCTTTTTCTTCAGGAATCCCTCGTATTCTTCCAACAGGTTGGCATCGACATCTCCCCAGGCGACATCGGTTTCGCCATAGAACAGCAGGAAACTATTGAGCGCGGATTGTAATTTCTCTGATGCCGAATGCCGGCCGACTTTAAAGAAATGGTCGATCAGGCTGCGGACAAAAGATAAATATCCGTCACAATCGAAGAAATCGTGATGAACCGTCACCAATAAATCGGAGGTGTACAGCTTCCCTATCCCCTCCCAATATGCCACCATGTTTTTGAGTTGGGATACCCGCCGGCAGAGGTTTTCCGACACGATTTTCAGGTAATGCCTGCGGTTTTCGCTTACACCGCTGGGAAAAACGACCGTGGCACTACGTTCGTCCCACTCAAAGGAATGCAATTTATACCCGGTATCGACTTGGCGCAGTACCCGATTGTGGATTACTTGAATAAACAGTCCGCCTTCCTTCGCATGGACAGAAGCGGCACAAAACTTAATTTTGATAGTCGTTGACATTTTAGAGCCTGTTTAAATTTATTTTTATTCAGCCTTACCTTTGTCTTTTTCCAGTATATTTTTCTGTTGTCCTTCGTCACGTAGCCCGCTACGTTCCTCATTACAACAGAAAAATATCCTCGAAAACAGCTCTCAAAATAAGGCTAAGCAAAATTTAAACAGGCTCTTATGTAAATGGATATCAAGCCCATTCACTCAATTCAAGCCAGCGCATGGTTTTCTCATCGATTAATTCGTTGAGCCAGGGCAGGCGCTTTGATTTTTCCGTAAGTTCGCTTACCGATAGGGTTCCGCTGCACAGTGCTTCTTCAATGCTTTTCTTTTCGGCTTCCAATTCATTGATGTCTTGTTCCAATTGCTCGAATTCGCGACGTTCTTTAAAGGACAAGCGGCGCTTCTCGCGTTCGCGCTCTTTGACGGGAGCCGGCGTCTTGACTTTTTCCATGGACGACAGTTCCTTTTCCCGGTGCTCTTTTTCTTCTTTCCAATGGCGGTATTGGGTATAATTGCCCGGAAAATCGCGTATGTCGCCATTGCCGTTAAAGATAAGCAGATGGTCTACTACTTTGTCCATGAAATAGCGGTCGTGACTTACCACAATGACACATCCTTTGAACGTTTGCAGATATTCTTCCAGTATATTGAGCGTCACGATGTCGAGATCGTTGGTAGGTTCGTCGAGCACTAAAAAATTGGGATTGCGCATCAGCACCGAGCACAGGTACAAGCGCCTGCGCTCTCCACCGCTCAACTTATATACATAGCTGTGCTGGGTCTCGGGTGTAAAGAGGAAGTGTTGCAGGAATTGGCTGGCAGTCAATCGCTTTCCATTGCCCAACTCAATGACTTCGGCTATGCTTTGCACCACGTCTATCACCTTCATCTGCTCGTCGAACTCCAATCCTTCCTGCGAGTAGTATCCGAAGCGCACCGTTTCGCCGATATCGAGCGTGCCGCTATCGGCTTGCTCTTTCCCCATCAGGATGCGGAGGAAGGTAGATTTTCCCGTGCCGTTGTTTCCCACAATACCCATCTTTTCATAACGGGAGAATATGTAGGAAAAGTCGTCCAATATCTTCAGCGTTCCGAAGGACTTGCACAGATGGTCGGCCTCGAATATCTTGCTGCCTATATAGGCGGACTTTACATTCAGTTTTACATTGCCTTCGTTCATGCGCTGCTTGGCCACTTTCTCGAGTTCATAGAAAGCTTCTTCCCGGTAGCGGGCCTTATGCCCTCGGGCTTGCGGCATGCGGCGCATCCACTCGAGTTCGGTACGATAAAGGTTGTTGGCACGAGCAATCTCGGCATTCTTGGCTTCGATGCGTTCTTGGCGTTTTTCCAGGTAATAGCTGTAATTGCCTTTATATTGGTACAGGGTCTTATGGTCTATTTCTATGATTTCCGAACATACGCGGTCGAGGAAATAGCGGTCGTGCGTCACCATCAGCAAGGTCAGGTTGGTGCGCCTCAGGTATTCTTCCAGCCATTCGGTCATCTCCAGGTCGAGGTGGTTGGTCGGTTCATCCATAATCAGCAATTCAGGCTCCGTAATCAGGACATTGGCTAAGGCCACACGCTTTAACTGCCCGCCTGAAAGCGACTGTACTTGTTGGGAGAAGTCGCGTATATTCAGCTTGGAAAGGATTTGTTTGGCTTTTTGCTCATAATCCCACGCTTTCTCATGCTCCATGCGCACCAACAAGTCGTCCAGCCCCGGATGGTCGGGATGCTCCATGCAGCGCTCATACTCCTTAATGAGGTTGACCATGGCGTTTCCATGATAGAAGCAGGCTTCCAACACCGTCAGTCCATCCGGATAATACGGAGTTTGCTCCAGGTAGCCCACCCGCAAGTCGCGCCTGAAAGAGATGGTGCCTTCGTCGTACCCTTCCTTGCCCGCAAGGATGTTCAGCAAAGTAGATTTACCACTTCCGTTTCTGGCTATCAGCCCCACCCGCTGCCGTTCGGAAAGCCCGAAGGAAAGATGTTCAAACAAGACCAAATCGCCAAACGATTTCGTCAGATTCTCAACCTGTAGTATAGAATTAATCGCTGCCAAAATACATCTGAATTACTATAAATATTTATATTTCTTCGCCATCAGCAGGCAAGCCTTCGCACAGTTTCTGGTACGTTTCTGCCAGATTTGATGCTTCACCGGACTTCACTTTGCTCCACACCAACTTCATGGGGTCAATCCACCGCCCTGTAGACACATGCAGCAGCACCGGGGCTTCGCGGTTGCCATCCATCAGCGTGCGCCACTCCATACTGTCGACTTCGTTTGCGATGATCACACACAGCACGATGCCAAAGGCCATCCAGGCGTCGCGCTTCTTGCGGCTGATGCCTCCCTGCTCTATCACTTGCTGCATGGAGGGGATATCGGCCTCCGAACCCTGGAAATCTTTCTTCAGCAAATCCTTCACCCGGGTTTCTACCCATTCGTAGGCTTCGTTTATCTGATATATTTCGGAAAGACGCACGGGAATGATTTCGGGCGGGTATTTCTTGCCCTCCGTGCGTACCTCGAGCGAAGCGATGATACCCTCCGCCTCTGCAATGGAAACACCTTGAGGTACGGTGAACGAGCATTCGAAAGCCACATTGTCCATGCCGGTTATCCAAATGTGGGACGTGTAGCAAGTGCCATCTTCTTCGAACGTCTCCCTACTATAAGCACAGGGTACGCCACCCACCTCCACCAACCTTGCCGAGGCATTTCCTTCCAACTCCTGACGGATGCTCTCCTTGCCATATCCTGCCTCTCCCTTGTAGGCCGAAATACGGAAATTTCCCGTCCATTCGGCGGGATTGTAAAACAAGAAAGCGCCCTCACCACCTTCAAACTCACTCCATGATTCCGGGTAAACCATGGAGAACCATGCCCCCGGAGAAATAAACTTTTTGCCTTTTTCCATACCAATGCCTTCCTTGTAATTCGTGCAAAAGTAGCATTACTATAGCTTATATGCAAACAAAATGATGTACATTTGCAAAAGAATGGGGCTTGGCGTCGGCTTCAAGGCTGAGCAAAATTTGATCAAGTTATAAAAAACGACTGCAAAATGCATTGTAACAATATTGTAACACATATTTCACCACTCCGTAACAACGAGTTCCCACCTTTGCAATGGAAAAAATAAGCAAAACCAAATCTTATGAACAATTACCGAATTTTAGCCGTAGACGATGAAGAAGATTTGTGCGAAATCTTGAAGTTCAACCTTGAGAACGAAGGCTTTGAAGTAGACACCGCAAACTCTGCCGAAGAAGCCCTGAAGATGGATATCGCAAGCTATAACCTGCTGTTGCTGGACGTAATGATGGGAGAAATATCCGGCTTCAAGCTGGCCAGCATGTTGAGAAAAGACAAGAGCACGGCCAAGATACCCATCATCTTCATCACCGCCAAAGATACGGAAAACGATACCGTCACGGGGTTTAACGTGGGGGCAGACGACTACATCTCCAAGCCCTTCTCGCTGCGCGAAGTCGTGGCACGGGTAAAGGCCGTACTGAGACGCACCGCACAGACAAACACGACGCAAATGCCCGACCAGCTGATCTATAAATCGCTGGTGCTGGATACCGTAAAGAAAAAAGTGAGCATTGACGGCGTGGAGGCACCGCTTACCAAGAAAGAATTTGAGATACTGCAGCTGTTGCTGCAAAACAAAGGGCGCGTATTTTCGCGCGAAGACATTTTAGGGCGCATTTGGAGCGATGAAGTCTATGTGCTCGACCGTACCATAGACGTGAACATTACCCGCTTGCGCAAAAAAATAGGCATTTATGGCAAATGCATTGTAACACGTTTGGGATATGGATACTGCTTTGAGGCCGAATAAAGAAAGACGTTTTTTTTCGTACAGCAAAAGACTGTTTCTTACTGTCATATCATTATTCTTAATCTTCGCAGGCTGCTTTATGGCCTACCAATACCAGCGGGAAAAAGAATATAAAATAGAATTACTGGATGTGCAGCTGCAGGATTGCAATGAACGGCTGCACCGGGAAATTCGCCTGCTGCCCGACAGCCTTTGGCAACAAGCCATCGAAGACTACATTGTGCGCTATCTCGACGAAGACTTGCGCGTCACCATCATCGACCACCACGGCGTAGTGCTGTTCGACAACTACAATCCGGGCTATCCGCTGGGGCTGGAAAACCACATGAACCGCCCCGAAATACAAAAAGCGCTGACCACGGGGAAAGGACACAATGTGAGGCGCATATCGGAAACCACGGGCATTTCCTATTTCTACTCGGCCACGGCTTATGACGACTGCATCATCCGCTCAGCATTGCCCTATACGGTCAGCCTGATGAACCACCTGGCAGTAGATCCCCACTACCTGTGGTTTACCATCGGCATTACCTTGGCCTTGGTATTCATATTCTACACCTTCGTATCCAAGCTGGAAAAGGCCGTCAACCAGCTGAGGGAATTTGCCAAGCGGGCCGACAAGAACGAACCGATAGACATTGACTCCACCTTTCCGCACAACGAACTGGGGGAGATATCGCAGCACATCGTGCAGATTTACAAACGCCTGCGCGAAACCAAAGAAGACTTGTACATCGAGCGCGAGAAGCTGATAACCCACCTCCAGACATCGCGCGAAGGCCTTGGCGTATTTACCAAAGACAAGAAGGAGATATTGGTGAACAACCTCTTCACACAGTATGGCAACATCATATCGGACTCCAACCTGGAGACTACCGAAGACATTTTCTCCATCGACGAGTTCAAGGGCATCACCGACTTCATCAATAAGGCGAAACGCCGGGACGACAGGGAAGAGAAACGCATGTCCATCAGCATCAACAAAAACGGGCGGGTATTCGTCATAGAGTGCATCATCTTCCAGGATCTCAGCTTCGAGATTTCCATCAACGACATCACGCAGGAGGAAGAGCAGATACGCCTCAAGCGGCAACTCACGCAAAACATCGCCCACGAGCTGAAGACACCCGTGAGCAGCATACAGGGCTACCTGGAAACCATCGTGGACAATCCCAACATCGCCCGCGACAAGATGCAGGTGTTCCTGGAGCGGTGCTACGCCCAAAGCAACCGCCTGAGCCGCCTGCTGCGCGACATCTCCGTACTGACACGCATGGACGAGGCCGCCAACATGATTGAGATGGAGAAGGTAGACATCAGCCTGCTGGTGACGAACATCGTCAACGAGGTAGCCCTGGAGCTGGAGCAGAAGAGCATCACCGTCATCAACTCCCTCCGCCCCAAGATACAGCTGCGCGGCAACTACTCCCTGCTCTACTCCATCTTCCGCAACCTCATGGACAACGCCATAGCCTATGCCGGCACGCACATCTACATCGACATCAAGTGCTTCAGGGAAGACGACAACTTCTTCTACTTCAGTTTCTCGGACACCGGTGTGGGCGTGCCGCCCGAACACCTGAACCGGCTGTTCGAACGCTTCTACCGCGTAGACAAAGGCCGCTCGCGCAAGCTGGGCGGCACGGGGCTGGGACTGGCCATTGTGAAAAACGCCGTGCTGATACACGGGGGCACCATCTCCGCCAAGAACCGGCAGGGAGGCGGGCTGGAGTTCGTCTTTACCTTGGCTAAGGAGAAGTAGCACGCCCCCCCTGCTGAAGAGTCACTGTGAGTCGTCGTAAAGGGTCACTGTGACCCCTTGGAAGTGCCCTGCGGACTGGGTGCAAAAATGAGGGCGTGTCACTCTGATTGATTCCCCCCATCAAGTTCCGGCATGAACCGGGGAGAAGCCCGCCCCCGAAAGATAACGGCCGCATCCTTGCTTATCTCGAAGATTTTAGCGAATATTGCACCGCAATCAACCAACACACATACACACACCGAGGATGAACAAGTTTGAATTGATATCCGATTACCGTCCCACGGGCGACCAGCCGGAAGCCATAGCGCAGCTCACGGAGGGTGTGCGCGAGGGGCTGCCCGCACAGACGCTGCTGGGCGTGACGGGGTCGGGCAAGACGTTTACCATAGCCAACGTCATAGCCAACATCAACAAGCCCACGCTCGTGCTGAGCCACAACAAAACGCTGGCCGCGCAGCTGTACAGCGAGTTCAAAAGCTTCTTCCCACACAACGCGGTGGAGTACTACGTGTCGTACTACGACTACTACCAGCCCGAAGCCTACCTGCCCACAACGGACACTTATATAGAAAAAGACCTCGCCATCAACGACGAGATAGACAAGTTACGCCTTGCAGCCACCTCGGCGCTGCTGTCGGGGCGAAAGGATGTGGTGGTCATCTCCTCCGTGTCGTGCATCTACGGCATGGGCAATCCGGCCGACTTCTACAACAACGTCATCGACGTGCAGCGGGGAAAGATGTTCAGCCGCAACGTCTTCCTGCGCCGACTGGTGGACAGCCTCTATACCCGCAACGACGTGGAACTGAACCGGGGCAACTTCCGCGTAAAGGGCGACACCATAGACATCTTCCTGGCTTATACCGACAACTTGCTCCGTGTGGTGTTCTGGGGCGACGAGGTGGATAGCATTGAGGAGGTTGACCCCGTGAGCGGCGTCACCATTAACCAATTCGACGACTACAAAATCTATCCCGCCAACCTCTTCATGACCACCAAAGAAACCACCCTGCGCGCCATACATTGCATAGAGGACGACTTGCACCAACGCGTGCAGTGGTTTGAAGAACAAGGCCGCATGCTCGAAGCCCGGCGACTGCAGGAGCGCGTCACCTACGACATGGAGATGCTACACGAGCTGGGACATTGCGCTGGCATCGAAAACTATTCGCGCTACTTCGACGGACGTGCCGAGGGCACCCGCCCCTACTGCCTGCTTGACTTCTTCCCCAAAGACTACCTGATGGTGGTAGACGAAAGCCACGTCAGCATTCCGCAGATCCGTGCCATGTACGGAGGCGACCGTGCCCGCAAGGTCAACCTGGTGGAATACGGCTTCCGCCTGCCCGCCGCCATGGACAACCGTCCGCTTACCTTCGAGGAATTTGAAGACATGACCCACCAGGTCATCTACATCAGCGCTACTCCGGCCGAATACGAACTGAAGAAATCGGAAGGCATCATCGTGGAGCAGGTTATCCGCCCCACCGGTCTGCTGGATCCCGTAATAGAAGTACGCCCCAGCCAGAACCAGATAGACGACCTGATGGAGGAAATACAACTGCGCATCGAACGCAAAGAGCGTACACTGGTCACCACCCTCACCAAACGCATGGCCGAAGAGCTGACCGAATACCTGCTGAACAACCACGTGAAGTGCAACTACATCCACAGCGATGTGGAGACCCTGGAGCGGGTGAAAATCATGGACGACCTGCGCAGTGGCGTGTACGATGTATTGATTGGCGTCAACCTGCTTCGCGAAGGTCTTGATCTGCCCGAGGTGTCGCTGGTGGCCATACTTGATGCGGACAAAGAAGGCTTCCTGCGCTCCCACCGCTCGCTGACCCAGACTGCCGGACGCGCTGCCAGAAACATACATGGCATGGTCATCATGTATGCCGACACCATTACCGAAAGCATGCAAAAGACGATAGATGAAACCAACCGCCGACGCGAAAAACAGCTGAAGTACAACGAAGAACACGGCATCACCCCGCAGCAAATAAAGAAGAACAAGAACTTCAACGTATTTGCCAACAATGCTGCAGCCAATGCCCCTCGTCCCTACACCGGACAAGAAAGCGAAACCGGTATTGCCGCCGACCCGATAATGCAATACATGAGCCGCGCCCAATTGGAAAAGAGCATTGAACGCACGCGGAAACAGATGAAAGAGGCTGCCAAAAAGCTCAACTTCATTGAAGCCGCCCAATACAGGGATGAGATATTGAAAATGGAAGAAATGCTCAAGCACAAAGCAGAAACAGAAACTCAACACATATAATATATTGATTATGGAACAACAACTCAACGAACACAACAAACAAGAATATCCGCCCATGCACACCACCGAACATATCATTAACCAAACCATGATAAGGCTATTTGGCTGCGGACGTTCCATCTCGGCACACATCGAACGGAAAAAGAGTAAGTTGGATTATCGTCTTGAGCACTGCCCAAGTCCCGAAGACGTAGAAAAACTGGAGAAGACGGTCAACGAAGTCATCGCCCGCCACTTGCCCGTCACCACAGAATACATCACCCAAGCAGAAGCCCAAGGGAGGTTTGACATGGAGCGCTTGCCGGCCAATGCCTCCGACACCGTGCGCGTAGTAAAAGTAGGTGATTACGACGAATGCCTCTGCATAGGCACACACGTAGCCAATACTTCTGAAATAGGAACCTTTAAAATCATCAGCCAAGATTGGGATGAATCATCCCGGCGATGGAGAATCCGTTTTAAACTGCTTTAAATCTTTTCTCTGCGTTTTTCTAACAAAATGTCACAAATTAGGCCGTTTAGTCAGATGATTAATGACAAATAGTCTACAAAAACATCAAAAAACGAATGGCACGCAGTTTGCCATATCCTAAGCGAACAACGGTTCAAGAAACACAAAGTGAAGCCGGAAGGCGACACAGGAAACGCGAACCGAAGTTCAAATTAACTTGAATGTTTAACTTATAAAATAGGAGATATTGATTATGACACCTGTTAGAAGAACACAAAATTGGTTACCGAGTATCTTTAATGATTTCTTTGATAACGACTGGATGATAAAGACCAATGCCACAGCTCCGGCCATCAACGTATTTGAAACAGAAAAAGAATACAAAGTGGAGGTGGCTGCTCCGGGCATGACCAAGGAAGACTTCAATGTCCATATCGATGAAGACAATAACTTGGTCATCAGCATGGAAAAGAAAAGTGAAAGCGAGAACAAGGATGAGAACAGGAATGAAGGTCGCTACTTGCGGCGCGAATTCTCTTACTCTAAGTTCCAGCAGACCATGATTCTGCCCGATGATGTGAATAAGGAAGGTATTTCGGCCCATGTAGAAAATGGCGTTCTTAACATAGAACTTCCGAAATTTACAGAAGAAGCCAAAGAAAAATCCAAGAAGATCATTGATATCAAGTAATTGATAATAAGGGAAACGCCTGTTACCATCAATTGGCAACAGGCGTTTTTTTTATGCCCCTATACAAGCACATCAAGCTACTTTCTTATGCTTCAAGAAGCGGTTGGTAAGCCGTTTGCGCAAGGGCTCATCATACAACTTCAAGCAAGCATAAGCCAAAACAATGGCACTTATCAATATTAACGGCAAGTAAGGAAGTCCTTCCCAAAGAGTAATCTGATTATTGTATACCCATGCCGTATAGATATATATAATAGGATAATGCGTAATGTAGATCGGGTAGGAAATATCTCCCAAGAATTTGCAAATAGCCGTAGACCGTTTGCCCGTCACCTTACCACCTGCTCCCATCGCTACAATGACCGGGAAGAGGAATAAAATGCAGCCAGCCTCATACAGCCCATTCATCCAGTAATGCTCCTCACCTCCGAAACGTGGGAGCGAAAGCATTACAACAATAATCAGGCTACACCACCAGAAAGCACGTTTCTTCAGCCGGATCAGCCACCCCAGACGCGACAATAACAAACCGCCGAAGAACGGATACATCAACCTGACGAATCCCACGTATTGCTGTTCCCAATTCAATGCCCATCCGCCTACCATATCGCCTGCAGGAGCAGTCAGCGCGCGATATACCGTAAAACAGCCGGCTATCACCACCAATATCGTGAGGGCTACTTTGCTGAATTTGCGAATGAACAATGCATAAAGAATATTTGCTATATATTCATAATAAAGAGACCAAGCCGGCCCGTTCAGCGGATGCATCTCCGTCCAACCGCGAATATCCCACTTTAGTGGCAATGGCAAAAGAGTACATCCTAATAACATCACCAGCAGCACTGTGCCTACAGACACACCTTCCATCTGCGGGAAACAAGGAGAATCCTGAAAAAAGTATAAGGCCGCTCCTATAACAGACCCCATAATCACCATAGGATGAAGACGTATCACGCGGCGTTTGAAAAAAGTGCCCAACGTCATTCTGTCCCAACGGTCATCGTAGGCATAACCTATAACAAAGCCCGAAAGCATAAAAAAGAAATCGACTGCCAAATAGCCATGATTAACAATCTGAACCAAATGGTTTCCTCCTGAATGAGTCTCAAAGAAATGGAAAATAATGACCATGATAGCCGCTACTCCGCGAAGCCCGTCCAAAATCTCATAATGCGGCTTCGACTCAAGGTAAGTGGTTTGTGGATGCATTTTGATATTAGTTTTTTGTTAATATGAGCAAAGGTAAAGCAAATAGGGCATAAAAACAAAAAGCAGCCTTAAAATAGCTGCTTTTGTGATTCCGGAGCGATTCGAACGCTCGACCCACGCCTTAGAAGGGCGTTGCTCTATCCAGCTGAGCTACGGAACCAGCCTTAATTGCGGTGCAAAGGTACGCCTTTTTACGGAAATCACAAATTTTATGCTTAAAATGTCCGCAGAATATTCCTTATTTCATTAAAAACACGTCCATGTCAATACAAAATCCGATTGAAGCAGATAGCGGACAACATAATATTGCCTGCGGGGTGTTTTATACTCATATACGCCAAATGCCCCTTTATCATCGGGTACAAAAGGCACAACCCTCAAATACTCCCGAAAGTCGACTTCAGTTTTATCTAAACATTTATACACAGTTTCTTTAGCAGACCAATGCAGCAGCAGTGCCCAAATATCCGTATCCTTATAAAAAGGAATTGCTTCATCATCGCGGATAAACCTGTCGGCCACTCTGTGCACACGCTCCCCATAATGTTCAATATCAATCCCCACCCCGGCCAACGGACTTTCTCCTAAAATTATCGCCACGTATCCTTTGGTATGTGATATGCTTATGTGCTTTGAAGTATCTGTCAAATAAGGCCTGCCGTTAGGCAAATAAGCTATGCATTTTTCCTCGCCCGACAGGACATAAAGCAATACCCTAACCGCCAGCCACTCCAAACGACGATTTTCTGACGCAAAACGCTGCACTTCCTGCCTGTAAGCATCCGTATGCGGAAGCATTGACAACAATTCGTCCGCCGTTTCGTCTACCTTCCATACTGCCCAGCAATAATGAGGCTCCCTATGTTGCAAAAAAACAGGCATTGTAGCAAATCAAAATCACGTTTTAAAGGGTAATGACAAACTTTATCTTCAAAATGCGCCGGTTATCCATTTCCAGGACTTCAAATTCATAATTGCCATACACAATTTTTTCGTGCAAAGCTGGGAACTCGCCTTTCAGTTCAAGCACAAGGCCTGCCAAGGTGTCAGCATCGCCTACCACTTTCTCAAAAGCTTCTTCCGATATTCCGGTCACTTTATAAAAATCAGTCAACAAGGTTTTGCCTTCAAAAATCCAGGTATGGTCGTTAACCATTGCATAAGTGGATTCTTCTTCATCATACTCATCGTGAATTTCGCCCACGATTTCCTCTATAATGTCTTCCATTGTAATAAGTCCCGATGTTCCCCCAAATTCATCAACCACAATGGCTATGTGTATTTTATTCGTCTGGAAATCCCGCAGCAAGTCGTCTATCATCTTGGTCTCGGGCACAAAATAGGCAGGCCGTATCAAAGACTGCCATCGGAAGTTGTCACCCTTATTCAAATGAGGCAACAAGTCTTTGATGTAAAGTATTCCTTTTATATTATCCTTTGTATCCGCATAAACAGGGATGCGCGAATACACATTCTCCACAATGCACTTCAACACATCCTTAAATGATGTACGGATGTCCAAGTCCACAATGTCGGTACGGGGGGTCATTACCTCTTTTGCCGTTTCATCGCCAAAGCGAATGATGCCCTCCAACATATTGTTCTCTTCTACCAATTCTGCCTTGTCCGTCAACTCCAATGCATGAGACAATTCATCAATTGAAGGCATATTGCGCTTCCTGCAAGCAAAATGTCTGTTGCAATAAGCCATAGAGTGTACAGCTACAGAGGCCAACGGATAAAAAAGAGTACGCAGCACACCAACTCCGCCCGCCGCAAACCGGCAAAAGGCCAATGGATGTTGCACCGAATACAACTTTGGAGTCAGCTCGCCGATAAAAAGCAGCAAAATAATGAGTGAGACAACTAAAAGCAATAACGCCACCACTGTGGAGTCAAAACAAAACACATTCAGAAAGAAATAAGCGTATAGCACGGCCAACGCCACATTCACAACCGTGTTGGCTATCTGCATGGAAGCCATCAAGCGGTCAAAGTCGCCCAACAAGCTGTTGATTTTTTTATCGGCAGGATGTTTCTTCTCGCCTATTTCGTTCAAATCGGACGGAGACAAGGTATAAAAAGCCGTTTCTGAAGCAGATGTAAAACCGGAAACCAGCAGCAGCAACGCTGTCAGCACCATGGCGACAACAGAATCCCACGACGGGGCATATACAGTCACTCCGCCTAAGGCGGCGTTCAAATGATATAGAAAAACGTCTGAGTCCAAAGATATTTATTTTAGTTCAACATAGGTTTAAAAAGGCAAGTCGTCCGCCTCGCTCGAAGCCGACTGAGGCTGCCCGCCGGGTTGTGCCGTTGTGGACGCACCGGGTTGTGCAGCATTCATGGCATTGGCGCTCCCCATGCTTGCAGGCTTGGGCGACAGCATGTCCATATTATCTACAAATATTTCAGTGACATAACGCTTTATACCGGCTTGGTCGTCGTACGAACGGGTACGTATTTTACCTTCCACATAGAGCTTGTCGCCTTTGTGCACATACTTCTCTACGATTTCGCCCAAACGGTTGCGGAATACCAAGTTGTGCCACTCCGTGCGGTCGGGAACCTGTGTACCGTTCTGCAAGGTATAGCCTCTTTCGGTGGTGGCTAGCGACAACTGTGCCACGCAGTTTCCACCGTCATAATATGTCACTTTAGGGTCTTGCCCGGCATTGCCTATCAATATCACTTTATTTACCGACATAACTTCTGTTTTAAATTTTGCTGCCAAAATTAACAAGAATATTCACACCATGCAAGAGCATGGGCATCTTTTATAACAGTTTTTCCAAAAAAGCATGTACCAGCCTCGGCAGGGCATAATTCTCCACATCTGCCACCCGGACACGCGCATACGAGGCAAACGAACGGGCATCTGCCAGCAACTCCACCCCGTAGAAGTTTGCATAGATGACCCGATGGGACAAGACATGCTTTACTCCCCGTTGCATCAGCCGGACAAGCGGAACCTCGCCTTCGGCAAAGAGAGAGCGGAAAGCCTCGGAAGCCAACAGTTCCGCTTCCGGCATATCGTGGTCGGTCTCTATCAATGGCAGTTCGTACAGATTTTTCCAAATGTCATCCGCTGTCCTTTTATGCAATAGCATATATTCGCCCATGCGCACATAGAGGTAGTTGAAGTAACGGTTCAGCGTCTGCGTCTTATGCTGCTTCACGGGTAGCCCGGCTACCTTTCCTTCTGCCCGGGCCATGCAGCTGTCGGCCAAGGGGCAGGTTGCACAAGCCGGTTCACGTGGCACGCATTGCAGGGCACCAAAGTCCATAATGGCCTGATTATATTCAGCAGGCCGTTTTTTGTCCAGCATCTCTCCCGCCAACTCCGCAAAAAGTTTTTTCCCTTTGCCCGAATCTATAGGCACCTCAATGCCGAAGTAACGTGACAGCACCCGGTACACATTGCCGTCAACCACCGCATGCGGCATGCCATAGGCCAGCGAGCAGATGGCCGCCGCCGTGTAATCCCCCACCCCCTTCAGTGCCCTCACTGCCTCGTAGGTGTGGGGAAACGTTCCCTCCTTCATGCTCCGGGCTGCCGCATGGAGGTTGCGTGCCCGCGAATAGTAGCCCAGGCCCTGCCAATACTTCAGCACCTCCTCCTCCGACGCCGAAGCCAAGGTTTTTACGTCGGGAAAACGGCGCACAAAGCGCACAAAATAATCGTACCCCTGCGCCACCCTTGTCTGCTGGAGAATGATTTCGGATATCCATATCAAGTAAGGGTCTCGCGTATGCCGCCAAGGCAAGTCACGCTTATGTACGGCATACCACTCCAGCAAGGTTTGAGTAAAGATGTGGTTCATATTATCAAGCCATCTAAGTTATAATCAAAATTATTTTCCCAAAGAGGCAGCAAAACTTATGCCAACTTTCCGTCCGATGTAAAGTCATCGGCAAGGCGTTGCCTTTGCAAAAGTTTCGCGTCGCCTTTGCAAGGGTTTTGCTCCGCTCCACCTTCGCTCTTGCTCCGCTCCTATAGAAGCGGAGGAGAAGCGGAGTAAGAGCGGAGCAAATACGGCTAAAGAACGACGAAATAATGAATTTTAGTGAAAACGTAATCATGAAGTATTTCGGTTCTCCTCCTTTTTTTGTACTTTTGCGCTTTTTAAGGAGGAAGGCCGTTGGCACTTCCTGTTCAGTTGTAAAACAAAGAGAATAAACCAAATATAAAAACATAATTATTGTGGGAGAAACAAAGTACATTTTCGTCACCGGTGGCGTTGCCTCCTCACTTGGCAAGGGCATCATTTCATCTTCCATCGGTAAGCTGCTGCAAGCCAGAGGCTATAAAGTGACTATCCAGAAGTTTGACCCGTATATCAACATCGACCCGGGCACGCTGAACCCTTACGAGCATGGCGAATGCTATGTCACCGTGGACGGACATGAAGCCGACCTCGACCTGGGGCACTACGAGCGTTTCTTGGGCATACAGACTACAAAGGCCAACAACATCACTACGGGACGCATCTACAAAAGCGTCATCGACAAAGAGCGCCACGGCGACTACTTGGGAAAGACCATACAAGTCATTCCCCACATCACCGACGAGATAAAGCGCAACGTGAAGCTGCTGGGCAACAAGTATAAGTTTGACTTTGTAATTACGGAAATCGGCGGCACGGTGGGCGACATCGAATCGCTGCCCTACCTCGAAAGCATCCGTCAGCTGAAGTGGGAACTGGGGCGCGACGCCTTGTGCGTGCACCTCACCTACGTACCCTATCTGGCTGCCGCCGGCGAGCTGAAGACCAAGCCTACGCAACACTCCGTCAAGGAACTGCAAAGCGTGGGTATCCAGCCGGACATCCTGGTGCTGCGCACGGAGCATGAACTGAATACCAACCTGCGCAAAAAGGTAGCCCAATTCTGCAACGTCGACGAAGAGGCCGTAGTGCAGAGCATCGACGCTCCCACCATCTACGAAGTACCCATCCTGATGCAGGAGCAGAAACTCGATGCCACCATCTTGAAGAAAATGGGACTTCCCGTGGGCGACACCCCGGGGCTGGGGCCGTGGCGCAGCTTCCTCGAACGTCGCCACAGGGCAGAGAATACGTCCCCCTTACACATTGCATTGGTGGGCAAGTATGACTTACAGGATGCCTACAAGTCAATCCGCGAAGCCCTGTCGCAAGCTGGTACGTACAACGACCGCAAGGTGTCGGTAGACTTCGTGAACAGCGAAAAACTGACCGAAGACAATGTGGCCGAAATGCTGAAAGGCATGGCAGGCGTGCTCATTGGGCCTGGTTTCGGCGAACGGGGCATTCAAGGCAAGTTCGTAGCCATAAAGTATGCACGCACGCACGATATTCCCACCTTCGGCATCTGCCTGGGCATGCAGTGCATGGCCATAGAGTTCGCAAGGAATGTATTAGGCTACGCCGATGCCAATAGCCGCGAAATGGATGAGAAGACGCCGCACAACGTCATCGACATCATGGAAGAGCAGAAGTCCATCACCAACATGGGTGGCACCATGCGCCTGGGTGCTTACGAGTGTGTGCTGAAGAAAGGCAGCAAGGCTTACGAGGCATACG
>CALUIF010000098.1 GCA_944320635.1 uncultured Bacteroides sp.
TATCCGCAAACGTTCACCACCTACGACTATAAAGTATGCGAGGTGCGCGAAACCATGGCCGGCATCTACAACTACGAGGCCAAGACGCATGCCCAATGGTGGTTTGGCGCGGGACTAAGCTACACCACCTTTGCCTACAGCAACCTGCGGATTTCCAAAAGCCACTTTACGGCAAACGACGACATCGTGGTGAGCGTAGACGTGACCAACACGGGCAGCCGGACTGGGAAGGAGGTAGTGATGCTCTACAGCAGCGACCTCTACGCATCCCTCATACCGGATAACCGCCGCCTGCGCGCCTTCAAGAAAATCGAGCTGCAGCCCGGAGAAACCCAAACGGTGCAACTGACCTTGAAAGCAAGCGACCTGGCTTTCGTGGGTGCCGACGGCCACTGGATACTCGAGAAAGGTGACTTCCGCCTGACCGTAGGCACGGAGAAAGCCATAGCTACCTGCACGGAGACGAAGCGTTGGGAAAGCCCCAACATAGACTGACCGAAGATGTTTTTCGAATAATTGCTTACCCGGATTTCGCCTTTACGCGGGATTCATGTCAAGCCGGAAATCGTTATATTTGAGAATAAAAAGAGGAAAGTCATGAGAAAAACCTTATTCAACGCTCTACTGTGGAGCTGCGGCCTGTGGGGACTTACCGCCCATGCAGAGGGCAACGTTCCTACACGCCCCGGCGTGATGGAGAGTCCCAGGCAAAGAGTCATCGTATTGACCGACGTGGAAAATGAACCAGACGACACGCAATCGCTCATACGATTGCTGCTGTACTCCAACGATCTTGACATCAAAGGCATCATTGCCACTACCTCTACCCACATGCGCAACAGGGTGGCACCGGAAAACATCTTTACACTGATGGAAGCCTATGGCAAAGTGCATGCCAACCTGCTGCTGCACGATGCCGGTTATCCATCGCCCGACTATCTGAAATCGGTGGTAAAAGCCGGATTGCCCCGCTATGGCATGAACGGGGTGGGCAAAGGGAAAAACTCGGAAGGCTCGGAATGGATTATCAGCGAATTGAAGCGACCCGATAAGCGCCCGCTTTGGATTACCGCATGGGGAGGTACCAGCGTGCTGGCCCAAGCTTTGTACGACATGCAGAAGACGATGCCCGAAGAAGAAGTATCGCGCCTGATCGGGAAGTTAAGAATCTATGCCATTTCTGACCAAGACGATACAGGGTGGCGCATAAGAAAGGACTTTCCCGACTTGTTCTACATTGTCAGCACCGGTCCATATGAAGATGCCACGTGGACAGGCATGTCTTCCCAAGACTCGCTGGCCAACAATGAGGTAGTAAGCGATCGGTGGCTGGCTGAACACATACAGCAAGGTCACGGACCGTTGGGAGCATGCTATCCCGACGTGGCATACAGCATGGAGGGAGACACTCCTTCCTTCTTAGGCTTGGTACAAAACGGACTGAATAACATGGAACACCCCGATTGGGGCGGCTGGGGCGGGAGGTATGAATATTACCTCCCGGCATACGATGAATCAAAGCAAGGTCCATTTGGTGTACCATACAAACCGGAAAGCCATCCTATCTGGAGCCATGCAGAAGATACTTACATCCAATATTGGTCGGGAGGAGGGGAAAAACCAGCTCCCGGTGAGTACCCCAAGGTCGTGAAATCGCAACGTGCCACTTTATGGCGGTGGCGGGAAGAATATCAAAACGACTTTGCAGCCCGTATGGACTGGTGCATCAAGCCTTACGAAAAAGCCAACCATGCCCCGGTACCAGTGGTAAAGATGTACACCCGTGTACCCGACCGGGCAAACGATACCCCTCAACGTCAACTTATTCCCGACTTCACGGTAAAAAGCGGACAGCTGTTCACGCTTGACGCCACCGGCACTATGGACCCAGATGGCGACAACCTGAGCTACTTTTGGTTCAACTATCCGGAAGCAGGAACCTATCCAACATTCATTCCGGTAGGCGACAATCCTGTCATACAGCACGTGAGATACCAAGCACCGCAGGTGGAGAAAGAGACTTTCTTGCACTTCATCTTGAAAGTAACAGACAAAGGAACACCCCGACTGACCGCATACAACCGCATCATTGTGCGGGTTGTTCCCTAAACAATGAATTATAAAAGACACAACCATCATGAATAAAACAGTTCTATTGCTTTGCGCATTATTGGCCGGCAGCAGCCTCTGCATGGGGCAGCCGGCACAGACTCCGGATAAAGGTCTTGCGGAGGCATTCCAAAATCCCCCGGCCGAGGCACGTCCGCGCGTATGGTGGCACTGGATGAACGGCAACATCACCCAAGACGGCATCCGCAAAGACTTGCTTTGGATGAAACGCGCCGGGATTGCCGGCTTCCAGGTATTCGATGCCGGCATGGCAACCCCGCAAATCGTAGAAAAACGATTGGCCTACATGACACCCGAATGGAAAGACGCCTTCGCCTGTGCCACCCACCTGGCAGACTCGTTGGGGCTGGAGATGACCATATCTTCCAGCCCGGGATGGAGCCTGATGGGCGGCCCATGGGTATCGCCGGAAGACGGGATGAAGAAACTGACCTGGCGGGAAACTATCGTTGACGGGAACGGGAAACAGCAAACCATTGCTCTGCCAAAGCCCTTTGACACGACAGGTCCTTTTCAGAACAAACCTATAGAGCCCAACCTTTTATTGGGAGAAGTCATTCCGGAATACTTACCCTCGCTCTACAAAGACATAAAAGTGCTGGCCATGCCTGCATCCGACGAAGAGTACTCACTGACAGACTTAGGCGCCACTCTGCTCTGTGCCGGGAAGCAACTTGACCTACGGGTACTGACCGATGGCGACTTATCGACCACGCTCACCCTGCCTATAGACTCGGCAACGGGGAAGGCGGTTATCGACATCGCGCTGCCCAAGGAGCAGACTTTCCGCTCGCTCTACTTGTGCGACGGACGGGTGCGTCCTGAATTTGATGCTCTGAAAGCCGACACGCCATGCCGTCTGTTGGTATGCAATGACAAAAATGAATGGAAAGAAGTGCTTGATATACCTTCCGGAGGTGCCCCTTTGCAAACGGCAAGCTTTCCGGAAACCACAGGCAGGCATTTCCGCTTGGAGATAAATCGACTGATGCCGGACGGAGTCGCCCTCATGCTGGGGCTGGGAAATGCCCCCTTGTCGAAAGAAATAGACATTGCCGAATTCAACCTGATGACAACCTCACGCGTTAACCACTCCGAAGAAAAGACAGGCTTCATGGCCACCATGGACGTGGAAGACTTTCCCACGCCTATTACCCGGGAGACATTTCCTTCCACTCAAGAAGTGGTGGATTTGACCGACAAACTCCAACCGGACGGCAGTCTGCAATGGGAAGTACCCAAAGGGAAGTGGCGCATCATACGTTTCGGCTATTCACTCACCGGAAAGCGGAACCACCCCGCCTCACCGGAAGCTACCGGGCTGGAAATAGACAAACTGGACAAGGAGGCCTGGAAACGTTACTTCACCCACTACCTGAACATGTATAAAGATGCTGCCAACGGCCTGATGGGACAGAAAGGTATACAATACATGGTAACGGACAGCTACGAATCCGGAGCTTCTACATGGACAACCGCCATGCCTGAGGAATTCCAAAAACGCCGGGGGTACGAGTTAGAGCCTTGGATGCCGGTATTGGCCGGATATATACTGGAGTCTGCCGAAGCCAGCGAACGCTTCTTATGGGATTGGCGGAAAACTATCTCCGAACTGATTGCCGAAAACTATGACTTACTGACGAAAATCATACAGAAAGACTACGGCATGAAGGGACGCTACACCGAATCGCATGAGCACGGCCGTCTGTACATGGCCGATGGTATGGATGTAAAGAGAACGGCTAGTATCCCGATGGCGGCCATCTGGGGGCATGGTTTGGAAGCTCCCCGGTATGACAACCCCATGACGGCTGCCGACGTGCGCGAATCGGCTTCTGTCGCCCATATTTACGGGCAAAACATCGTAGCAGCAGAATCGTTCACTGTGGTGGGTTATCCCAACAAGGCTTGGAACTCTTGCCCGGAGAGTCTGAAACCGTTTGCCGACTTCGGGTTTGCCAACGGGCTGAACCGTATCGTAGTACATACTTCACCCCACCAACCTACCGACACGCATATTCCGGGCTTGTCACTGACTGCCGTAGGCCAATGGTTTGACCGGCACGATACTTGGGCTGAGCAGGCATCCGTATGGACCGACTACATTGCCCGTTCTTGCTACCTGTTGCAACAAGGGCACTTTGCTGCCGACATTGTTTATTACTACGGAGAAGACAACAACATCAGCGCGCTTTTCGGGCATCATGCCCCCGACATTCCGCAAGGATATAACTTTGATTACATCAATCCGGATGCCCTCGTCAACCTGCTGCAGGCCAAAGACGGGAAACTGATTACCCCAAGCGGCATGAGCTACCGGGTGCTGGTATTGGATAAAAACGTGCGCCGCATGTCGATGCCCGTGCTTCGCAAGATTGCACAGCTGGCCGATGCAGGTGCCATTATCTGTGGAGCAAAGCCCGAGATGCCGGCATCGCTTGCCGATGATAAGGAGGAATTTTACCGACTGATAAAGCAGATATGGCATAGCGGGAAGCCTAATGTAACCACCGGCATCGCCCTGCCCGAGGTATTGACCACACACGGCATTACACCCGATGCCACCTTTGCCACATCGGCCAACAGCCCCATGCGCTTCGTGCACCGCACACTGGGAAACGAGGGCGACATCTACTGGATTAGCAACCCCGCCCCAGAAGCCATTACCGTCGAGGCCTCGCTTAGGGTTACGGGACGTTGCCCCATGCTATACAATCCCGAAAATGGAGAAATCAGCCCTGTAAGTTATCACATGTCACCGGAACGGACATTGGTAGAACTGAACCTGGCTCCAAACGATGCCATATTCATTGTCTTCACGCAAAAGACAGATACAGTTTCTTTCGAACTTCCGAAAACAACTCGCACGACACTGGTATCTCAATTCCCTACTTGGGATATAGCCTTCCAAGCCGGACGGGGAGCACCGGCCACGATTCAAACCGACACGTTAAGAAGCTACACGGAATCTGCCGACCCGGGCATACGCTACTTTTCGGGCACAGCCGCCTACACCAACACCTTCACTTTGGGCAAAGCACAACTGAAGAACTGCAAGCGCATCTTGCTTGAGCTGGACGACGTGAAGAATCTGGCCGAAGTATATGTCAACGGGCAGAAGATAACCACTCTGTGGAAGCGCCCCTTTACAGCAGACATCACCCGGGCCGTGAAGGCCGGCAAGAACCGGCTTGAAGTACGCGTAACCAACCTCTGGCCCAACCGACTGATTGGCGACGAGCAACCAGATGTAACCAAGCGAATCACCTACGTACAGATGCCCTTTTACCAAGTCAATGCTCCACTATTGCCATCGGGACTGTTAGGGCCAGTAAGCATTGTAGGTGAGAGATACCTTTAAAACTTTGTCTCAAGAGCCAAACCCCGTAGGACACAGTCGAAGACCTCCCGAGAACAGCAGGGATGCAGGAAATCATCCGGACAGCAAGGTAAGACGCCCGTATATCAAGACTGCCCAAAATAACCTCCCCCGATATTTTCCCAGTCAGGAAAAAATAATTTCCCAGTTAAGAAGCATTTCTTTCCTAACTGGGAAATTACCGGCAGAGGTGTTGCGCGGAGAAGGATGCAGCTCACAGCGAAACGCCTTCTTGCAATATCTCTACCAAAATAGGCTTCATGCCACCCACAAAGCATTCCACGGCTATTACCATCAGGATAAGGCCCATGAGGCGCATCATTACGTTGTTGCCAGTCTCGCCCAGCACATTGACCAGACGAGTGGAAGCACGCAAGATAAAGTAAGTCAGCAAGTAGATGAAAGCGATGGAGCCGATGAGCACGGCTTTCAGCGTAACGGTGTTGGCATCCTGCATCAATACTATGGCATTGGCTATGGCGCCGGGACCGCAAAGCATAGGGATGCCCAACGGAGTGATAGAGATGTCGCGGGCATATTCTTTGATTTCTTCATTATTCAGCTTCATGGAGGTATAACGGGCCTGAAGCATATCATAACCTATCTTGAAGATGATAACACCACCGGCGATACGGAAACCATTGGTGGAAATGCCGAAAAACCAGAACAGGAATTGCCCGGCAAAGGTAAAGACCATGATGATAATGAAAGCCGTCAGCGTGGCCCGAATTACCACTTGGCGCCGTTCGCGCTCGGTCATGCCTTGAGTCATGGTGAGAAACACAGGCATGGTGCCCAATGGATTGGTCAACGTAAAAAACGAAGTAAGGCACAATAAGAAAAACGGTAATATTGTATCCATAAGCGTATAAATGATAATTTAGCGCGCGTTGCGCACAGTGACGAGCTACAAGCTACGAGCTACGAGTGACTGTCAGCAACTTGGAAACTTTACTTGTAGCTTGTAGCTCGTCACTTGTAGCTGCGGGGCTTCGCCCCGCTAAATTCCCATTTCTCAAAGAATCTTTTCCAACTCCCTTAAATCCTGGATATGATAGGTGGGACGGAAAGGCAAATCATTGCGCGCGGCCGGGTCATAAAACACCTGGTTCATCCCTGCCCCGCGGGCTCCTGCCACATCGCTATCCCAACTGTCGCCTATCATCAACGACTCGTGCAATTGTGATTGTGTCGCAGAGAGCGCAAAATGAAAAATAGGCAACCAAGGCTTCAGCACACCGATGTCATCGGACAGCACCACTTTCTTGAAGTAGCGGTCGATGCCAGCCGAGTGCATCTTACGGCATTGCAACTCACGGAATCCATTGGAAAGAATGTAAAGGTTGTATCCCCGCCCATACAGGTATTCCAACACTTCGTCAGCATGGGGCATCAGCTTGGACTTGGTAGGTATCACGGCAAAGAAATCTTCAGAAAACCGCCTGGCCAAAGCAAAGTCTTCAACCCCAACCGCCTGCAATGGATAAAAGAAACGTTGGCGATTCAGTTCATCTTTTGTCACTTTGCCATCGGCGTATTCTGCCCAAAGTTCACGATTGCGCTGCTGATACAAATCGTAGAAATGGCTGAAAGAGTGAAAAAAACGACTGTAATGGTGCTTCTCGTACATTTCCCGGAAAGTAGCATAAGCATTTTCCGAAAAAGCCCACAGGGTATCATCGAGGTCGAAAAAGAGGTTCTTATACATGGGAAGGCATTATAGGAACATGAGGAATAAAAGGAGCTCACGAAACTTTTAGCATCCCCCTTTATTCCTCACATTTAGTATCGTCGCAAATTACTCTCCTATTTCACTTGGATAACCAAGTACTTGGAAATGCTCCAAAATGCCTGGGGATTATTGATTTTCAACGTAAGCTGCCCTTTTGCATCTTTTTCCAGTGAATAGGCTCCTGCAGGATGGGTAGTCAGCACTTCCGCGTCATTGCTATACAACTTTATTTCCCGGGTAGTACGAATATCTATTTGGGTGAAATAATCAAGGTTGACATCGGCCGCCTTCAGCACTTGCCCTTTCTTAAACAGACCGCTCTTGGAGAGGATGCGCTGGTCTTTCAGTTCTTTTTTGGTACCAAAAACGAACCATGCGGTATTCAGTTCTTTTTCTTGCTCGGCAACGGTCTCTGCCTTGGCTTCATTCTCAGCCACCAGTTGTTCTTTCTCGGCAGAAAGTCCCGTTACGGCAGCATCCAATTCCTGTATACGTATATTGCGGGAGGCCAACTCTGCTTGCAATTCCTCAATGCGGCGGGTCTTATCAGCCAGTTCTTGTGTCAGCGATGCTACAGCCTTCTTCAACTGGGCAGAATTATTCCGGCTGTTTTTCAGCATGTCTTGCAACTTGGCTATCTGTTGCTTGTTTTCCTCCATTTGTTTGCGGATAAACTCAATGTCGGAAGCGATTTGCTGCTTGGCTGTCAGCGAGCCTTCGCTCACGGCACCGCGCTGCAAGTCTACCCGGTTTTCGGCTTCACTGATTTCGCGGAACCCTTCCGATATTTCATTAAAAGTACCCATCATGTCATCCAGTTCCGCATCGCGTTGATTCAACTCCATGCGTAAAGAGTCATTTTGGGCTTGCAGCTGCTTTTTTCCGCCGCCGGTTAGCCCGTCGCACGATGCCATTACGGCAGCTACGACCATCATTGAAATAGCTAACTTTTTCATACGTTCTAATTTTTACTTATTTGGATTAATGAAGTTATTCTCGCTCATCGGCACCAGCTACCACGATTACAATCTCTCCCCGAGGTTCATTGACCGTGAAGTGTGCCGACAATTCGCTCAACGTGCCACGCACGGTTTCCTCATGCACCTTGGACAATTCGCGTGAAACAGAAGCGCGACGCTCTCCCCCAAAGACTTCGGCAAACTGCCCCAATGTCTTGACTAAACGATAGGGTGATTCATAAAACACTAAAGTTCGTGATTCTGTGACCAGTGCTTTCAGGCGCGTCTGCCGGCCTTTTTTCTGGGGAAGGAAGCCTTCAAAACAAAAACGGTCGCACGGCAAGCCCGAAGCCACCAATGCAGGGACAAAGGCAGTTGCCCCCGGCAGGCATTGCACTTCAATGCCATTGCGCACACACTCGCGCACCACAAGAAAGCCGGGGTCGGATATGCCGGGTGTGCCTGCATCGGATACCAAAGCTACCGTTTCGCCACCTTGTATGCGGCGGACAATGCTTTCCACCGTCTGATGTTCATTGAACTTATGGTGCGACTGCATGGCATTCTTTATTTCGAAATGCTTCAACAGGATGCCCGACGTGCGCGTATCTTCCGCCAACACCAAGTCGGCCTCTTTCAAGATACGTATCGCACGAAACGTCATGTCTTCCAAATTTCCTATCGGAGTAGGCACTACATACAGTTTTCCCATCTTTATTCTACTCTGTTGCTTAGCACATCAGAAAGTTGCGGGAATATCCCGCAACCCTGGTGCAAAGATGTTAACGCCACAAATGTAGAAATAAATAATGGAAAAAGAAGCCGTGGACGCACTAAAAGTTAGCAGAACGCTCCATTATCTCCATACACATACGCCCGTTGTGATAGGGACACTTCCAAAATCCGGCTTTGTCGTCAGTTGTGTTGACCGTGCCGTCGGCATGGATGCTCCAATGCCATTCGCCGTGTTCACGGTCTATCAGGTGCTGCTTAATGAAATCCCAGCCACGGAATGCCTTCTGCAAGGCTACTTCATCGCCAAAATGCTGGTACAGGTTCACATGCCCCACCACATTCTCGGCTTGTACCCACCAATGGCGGTCGGTATCTGTCTGCGCTTTATCTACAAACGTTTCATAAACCATACCGCCATCGGCAGCAATGCCTTCTCCGGCAGCAGCAGCAATAAATTCGACCAATGGTTCGACTTTTTCCAGCAACCCGCTATCGCCCAACACCAAGGCTGCCTCATGAATCAGCCAGGAGGCCTCGATGTCATGGCCATAAGATATGATGCGGTACTTGCTCTGCCAATCATCACTGAAGAACAACTCCAAATGCCCCGTAGCAGCATTCAAGATTTTATCGGTAAACAGCAAAATCAGGTTGCGCAACTGCTGCTTCAGGCGTTCATCCTTCCATACTCTATACAGGTTGGCGTATGGCTCCAAGATATGAAGATGCGTATTCATGGTCTTGCGCTCATTCTCGTCTTTATCGCTAAGGCGCACATCGGCAAGCTCGCTCCAGTCGCGGGCAAGGGCTTCGCAATAGCCATTCAGCTGGGAGTCGAAGCTATGCTGCTCGATGCTATCGAACAGAGCCTTGGCGTAATCCAAGGCTTCGCCGTCGCCTGTGGCCCGATGATATTCGCTCAAGCCATAAATGGCAAAACCAAGCGCATAAATCTGTTTTTTTGTATCAATCGGACGACCTTCACAATCGAGCGACCAATACACGCCGCCATACTCTTTGTCGTAAAAACGGTCGATAAGATAACGTTTGGCACGAGTGGCCGTTGCCAGATATTCCTCACGCCCCAACAGGCGATAAGCAGCCGAAAAGGTCCAAAGGATACGGGCATTGAGCACGGCGCCTTTCTCAGCTTCCGGCATCAGCACATCCGTGCCTGTAATGCGACCATAAAAGCCCCCATGCTCATTATCCGTCATTTTGCCCATCCAAAAAGGCAGGATATTGCAGGTCAGTTCTTCCTCAACTTCCCGCTTCAGTTGTTGCAGATCCATATTGTGATGCTTTAAGTAACCAATCATTTTTAAATGATAATTTATCCTTGGCATGACGCCAGATTACTATCTGACGAACCATTAGATTACTATCTGGCACGCCGCTCCTTCAAATCGGAGGTGATAGCAGCCATACGCGTACGGTTCAACGGATAGATGAGCAATACCAGGATGGAGAGTGCGGCTATGGCAGCCGGAATGAAACTCATCAGGTAACGCAAGCCATCCAACGCCTCCGGAGTCTGTACGGCATCGGCCGCCGTATTATAACCGAAAGCAGCCAGAAGCGCCATTACTGCCCATCCGGCAAAAGCGCCGCCAAACTTCTGCGCCATAGAACCCGACGAGAAGATAAGCCCTGTAGAAGCAGTGCCATCCTTATGCTCGGCATAGTCGGCCACATCGGCATACATGCTCCATATCAGCGGCGAGATGATGCCCGTGAAGATGGATATCAGCACCTGGAACGCCAACATCAGCCACCAGCCGGCCGGAGTATTGGGCAGGAAGAAGAATATAACGCTCAACACTATCAGCCCGATGAGTGACAACATATAAGTGGACTTTTTGCCCAAACGCACGGAGATAGGCACCGTCAGTGCCACACCCAGCATGTTGCATACCTCACCTACCATAAGGAACAATCCGGCATACAGCACGACATTGAAGGCGCCAAAATCCAGGAAAGCATTGGCGCTGATGTAATCTTTAAAGAAATAAGCAGCCGTAGCGCCACGCACCGTGTTGAAAGAGTTGGAAAGCAAAGCAGCCCCATTAAGTATCCACCAAGGGGCGTTGTGCACCAACGACTTCACATCCTTACCCACAGATTTGCCGGGCGTAGCCTTGACATGCTCACGCGTCATGCTGAAACACAATAGGAAACCGATGAAGCATATACCGGCAATAATAATCATGGCATATTGCCAACACTGCGTATCGTCATAGCCCATCGAGCCGAACCAATTGCACAACGGTTCCCAAGCTCCCAAAGCAATGAAGCTGCCCCCGTAGGCAAAGAACATACGGTAAGAAGAAAACACCGTCTTCGTGTTCGAGTCATCGGTCATTACGCCCAGCATAGCCCCGTATGGCACATTGATTCCGGTATAAACGGTCATCATCAGGATATAAGTGATATAGGCCCACACCAACTTGCCTGTAGGGCTAAAATCGGGTGTAGTGAAGAGCAGGATGCCCGCTATGGCAAACGGAGCGGCCACCCACAACAGATAAGGTCTGTATTTTCCCCAACGGGTATGCGTACGGTCGGCAATAACGCCCATCATCGGGTCGGACACCGCATCCCAAATGCGGGTCACCAGCATCAGCACGCCGGCATCGGCCAGGCTCAGTCCAAAAATGTTAGAATAAAAGAATGGTAAGTAATAAGAGAATATCTTCCAAAACATAGAAGAAGACATGTCGCCAAAGCCATAACCGATTTTTTCTTTCAGTGTTGCCATGATATAATTCCAGTTTATTAAAAAAGTGAATATTCCATACGTTATACCCGATGACGGGTAAAGTATTGCTTTAACGCCATCAAAGCAATACTTTATCCTTGCTAAAGCATTACTTTAACACCCCTAAAGTAATGCTTTATTTTTGATAAACAAAAAAACGAAGTAACACACATCCGTTTATCTGCATATCACTTGTTACCTGCTCCCGCCTGTCCGGCTGCCAGCAGTTTCAGATTCTTCTCAATCAACGTTTTCCGCGTCTCTACACAAGCCGAAGAAATGAAGCCGTCGGCCGGCGTATGCAGGCAGTAGTCCACCAGCTTGTCTACAGTAGAGGTAGCCACGTGCATCCGCGTGTCCGACGAAGCGTAATAGATGAACACTTTGCCATCTTCGTCGGCTATCCATCCGTTGGAAAACAGCACGTTGCTCACGTCACCCACACGCTCCTCGCCTTCGGGCACCATGAAGGCTCCGGCAGGCGAAGCTATCACCCGTGTGGGGTCATCGAGTGCCGTCATATACAAGTAGAGCACGTAGCGCAGACCGGCCGCACAGGCACGCACACCGTGAGCCAGGTGAAGCCATCCACGTGACGTCTTGATGGGGTGCGGTCCCTCGCCATTTTTCACTTCCTTGATGGTGTGGTAGTAACGACGGTCGACTATGGTTTCCTCCTTCACTTCGGCATGGGTGATGTCGTCCACCAGCGCCCAGCCAATGCCTCCGCCACTACCCGTATCGATAAAGCCATCCTGCGGGCGGGTATAAAATGCATATTTACCATCTACGAACTCTGGATGAAGCACCACATTGCGTTGCTGGCTTTTCGACTTCAAGTCCGGCAGACGCTCCCAGT
Organism: uncultured Bacteroides sp.; assembly: GCA_944320635.1. Taxonomy (GTDB): domain Bacteria; phylum Bacteroidota; class Bacteroidia; order Bacteroidales; family Bacteroidaceae; genus Bacteroides. Next base: position 12,553 of record CALUIF010000098.1, read on the forward strand.
TCACCAAGTCCTTGGTACGGGCTATGCCTGCCGTTGCCGTTGCGGCCGAAAGGTCGCCTTCCGGTGCCGTATCATCGTGTCGTTCGGCGCAAAACACACCATAAATCCAACCGTCTTCATGGGCCGTAAGCCGCATGTCGTACACATTGGTGGCAGGAACCACATCCTCAGGCATCGTCACAGGATAATCCCAAAAACGGAAGTTATCCACTCCATTGGGACTTTCGGCCACGGCGAAGAACGACTTACGGTCGGCGCCTTCCACACGCACCATCAGCAGGTATTTTCCCTTCCACTTCATGGCGCCCGAGTTCATCACCGCATTCACCCCTATGCGTTCCATCAGGTAAGGGTTCGTCTTTTCATCCAGGTCGTATCGCCAAAACACCGGCGTATGGGCAGCTGTAACTACCGGATAACGATAGCGTGTATATATGCCATTCCCATCTTCCAGGGGGATATTCTTTCGGATAATCAGTTTCTCATGTTTGTCGAGAAGTTCTGCTACTCTTTCTGTAAACGGTTTCATGTCTCTTAATGTTTATGGTTTAAGATTATTTTCACTCATATAAATTCACCTCTTTCGCAAAAAGCGTCTTCGGATGGTTGTAAAACTCCACAAAATCCCCGGCAGATGCCTGGCCGGGATAAGGAGCATAAAAGTGCGTCACTTTCTCACGCGCATTGCGCCACACCAGGACATAAGCCAACGGATATTTCTCGATGGCCGGCAACAGTGTCCCCGTCCACCAACGGGCATCGGGCACACCTTCGTAACCTGCCTCCGTGACGGCCATGACCTTACCATGCACCCGGGCCACAGTATCGAGCACACATAGCGATTTATCCAATGACGACAGGAACACATCCCGATCGAACTGATAAGCATCAAAACCTATCACGTCTATTATCTCATCGCCCGGATAACGCTCCAGGTAGTGTACGGTATCTTTCGGTTCCGTACCCGATGAATAAGCGTAGAGTGCATTGTCCACTCCATGGGCACGAAGGCTGTCCACCGTCATGTGCCACAGGCTTTTATAGTCTTCAGTCGAGCAAAGCTTTTCGCCCCACCAGAACCAGTTTCCCGTATGTTCATGCCAGGGACGGAACAGCACAGGTATTTTTGTCCCTTCCGGCGTCTGCAACGAGTTAATAAAGCCCGCCACACTTTCCAGCCATCCGGCAAACTTAGCGTGATTGGCGCCTCCCGGCAATATGGAACTTACAACGGTAGAGTCGGACACATCCCAAGCATCGCCTCCGGTTTTCGGGTTGCGCGAATGCCAACTCAGTGAAGCCAAGCCTCCACGTTGATATTGGTTGACAATCTCCTTCCGTATCTTGTCGAAAGCCACCTTATCCAGATTAAGGTCACCACCCAATTCCAATTCTCCCAAATCAAAGCTGATTACTGCCGGGTAATCACCACATACGCTTTGCACATCCGAACGGCCTTCATCGCCTTCCCATCCGATGCCATACACCGTGTCGTCGTGATGGCCGAACATAATGCCCCGCGCAGGTGTTTGTTTCAAGTTGGTCAGCAGTTGCTCCGTCTCCGGCGTCCTGGCTACCGTAGTATCACTCACAGTCTGTTGCTTCTTGGCAGCGCCGCCGCACGAAGAAAGCATCCCGGCCGTCAAAAGCACGGCCAACATTCCTTTTGTCTTCATATCTGTATACAATTTTTTAATCGTTAGTATTGCTGCCCGGCATGCCGCAAAGGCGCAACATGCCCATCCGCATTGGCCTGTACAAAGGTAAGCGATTGCTGACGGAAAAAACAATACTTTTTTATCACTTTCCGATATTTACCGACAGAATGCTTTTATAAAGGGCCTCCCAAGGAGCACTCAAGTTGCGCCACGATGGGGGCTTCAACGCTACCGTGACAGTATCTCAACGCCAGCACGATAGCGTTTCAACGCCAACGCGATAGGGTTTCAACGCTATCACAGTTCCTTTTGAGCCGCCTCGGCGGATGCATGGAAACAAATCGGGCGCGGACTATTTTCCGCGCCCAACCTGTTTAGGCAGAGGTGTTTCACCTCACAGTGTCATTGTATCCTTCCAAACAATCTTTCTACTGCCAAGCAGGAAGTTCGTCACGCGAAATGACAAACTCTTGATCCATGGCATCTTTCCACCAAGCCTCGTCGGAGTGGAAAGTAGTGGCATCATCGGCATCATACCAAGGCATGAACCACGACCAGCGTGCACCTGCCGCCCACTGCTCGGATATCAGGCCCACGGTAGACTCCGTGCTTTCGCCGTAGCCACATTCGCTCAAAGCCACCATCTTGTTGCCATACGTTCCAGACAGTGTAGCATACTGCGAAGCACAATCGTCTGCCGCATTGCCATACAGGTCGCGACCGATGATGTCTACATAGTTGTCGCCCGGATACCAGTCGTCATCGCCCGTCTCCGAAGTCCATACCCAAATCAGGTTGTTCAAGCCAGCTTGCTGGAAACGGTTGAACATGTCTATCCACAACGCCTTGAAGCTGGCGGCATCCTTGCCCCACCAGAACCAGCCTCCGGCAGCCTCGTGGAACGGACGCCACAGCACGGGGATACCCTCGTTTTGCAACAGCGTCAGGTAGCTGATGATTTCGGCCATGTCTGCCTCGTACACTTCATTTTCCCACGTACCGGCCACCAGGGCGTTGGCGGCATCGAAAGCGTTGTTTTCGGCATAGAAGTTATACTCCGATCCCGGGACACCTTCCAGCGTGACACCGGTAATAGTATAATTTTGTCCGCTAATAATCAAGCCATTTGCCTGCACAGCTGCCAGTGTAGCGGCATCCAAGGTGAGGGCATAACTGTCGCCACTTATGTCAAAATACTCATACGAAGTCCCGGCCTCATCTACCAGACCTGCCCAAGATGAGCCATCCTTAAACGAGCCTTGTGCACCTTCGCCCAGATCGCTTATCTGTACCACGATGCGGTCGCCTACAGCGGCTCTGGCAAAGACTGCCTTGGCGGCATCCGAATTCAGTTGCAAGGCATCCCATGATCCAATAACGGTTTCTTCCGTCGACAAAGCCGCCTCTCCGGAAGTCGGTACATTCCAGTGCCACATGGCTGCCACGATGCCGCCGTTGTTCCACCAGTCGCGCACAGGGGTGATGTCGTTGTAGTCTATCCAATTGGCCGGAGATGAATTCAAATGCACATAGTCGAAGCAATTGATGGCAGGATACTTCCCGGTCCATTGGAATACCCGTTCGGCCTCATCCGTATTCCAGGCCACATCGGCCATCATGGCCGACAGCGTCTGGTTCTCAAATATTTCCAGCAGGTAGTTGTACAGGTTCTGCGCAGCCGGTATGGCCGACGGATTTACCAGCGACTTATCCAGCGCCACCGTGCTGAACTGCAAGGTCACTGCCGGTGCCGGCATATCGTTCGGTCCCGTTACCACTCCGGCAGGAATGGTCAATGTACATTGCGTTTCCCGCTCAGGCACATTCACATTCACGGTCAGCGTGTTGCTCGAGCCAATCACATCGGCACTAACCAGCGTACCGCCCGTAAAGTCCAATTGGTCTACATAGCTGCTGGCAAAGAACACGTTCTTGTCGTAAGTCAGGCTGATGGTAATATCTCCGCGCCGCACGCTGGAAGAACCATTCTCCGGGGTCGTAGATACCAATACCGGTGCACTGACCTCGGGGATGTTGACTTCTACTTCGTCATCGCAAGCAATTAGCGTAAAAACCGCAGCCAACGCTAATCCCCATGATATATTTATCAGTTTCATAATATCATTGTTTTAATAATTAATAAATAAGAGTCACTCTGGTCAAAGTCAAATTGGCTCCTTGGAAAATCAATCCATGATTTGTCAATATTTCCTTTACATCGTTAGCACCTAAAGAATAAGAGAGCACCGTATCATTGACATTAACATTCGCGGCATCTTCTCCACCGGCATATACTCTAAAATCAGGTAATGTATTCCAATCAGATCCTCTACCTATCTTCAATTGCCACGATGTTGCCGAAGTATCTGCCGTAAAATAAACATTAATGATAGTACCTTCTTCTATATTGGAGAAATCATAACCACCCCATGCCAAATCTTGCAAGCCATTAGCCCAAGCACCCAAAGCAAAGTTCCCTGTCCAGATTTCGACTTCCGGTTTCGTCAACGGTACAAACGGGAAGTCATACTCTACCTCACCATTGGAAGAAATCAGTTTCACCTTGCTGTCAGCACCTGCCGTAGTCGGCACATTAAACTCGAGTATGCCATTGTTTACAAGGAACTGGACACTTTCTCCATCCACTTCCACACCCTCCAGCATATCGCCGTTGCCTACTTCCACCGAGCATACGCTACCTGCTTCGATTTCTTCTTCAGGCATGGCGGCAATGTAGCAGAAGATCGCTTCATTTACGTTCAACGAAGCAGCCTCTACCGAAGTGCCGTTTTCCAATGACAACGACACTGCACCACTCTGGGAATCCATCGGCACCATCACCGTAAGACTGGTTGCCGTTGCCCCTTCTTCAGGAGCAGCCACGCTGCCGCCGCCAAAGCTGACACCTGTTACCAAATCCAAATCCGTACCAGCAATGGTCAACGCAGCACCGGCATTCACCGGATTAGCCGAATATGAGGTTACAACAGGTTTTACCAAAGTATAAGCCACTGTCACATTCATGCCATTGGCCATGTTCAAAGAAATATTTCCCTCAACAGCCGTAGCAGGCACAGCAGCTAGCACCAGTCTACCCGATTCTACGGTAAACGCGCCACCATCTACGGTAACACCTTCTTCGTTTGTCGGGAAAGCGACAGAGGTTACCAAGTCCAAATCCGAACCGCTAATGGTCAATGCCGCCCCAGCCTTTACCGGTTGAGGAGCAACAGCCAAACCTATGGGAACCACAACCTGGAAGTTTTCAGCGGTCATCACCGGAACCGTTACTCCCGATCGCAGCACCAGTTCCACTGCATCCGTAGCAGCTTCAGCCGGCAAAGTAAAGGTAATCTGTGTACCGTCTTCACTCAACGTAAACGAAGCTTCCCCTTCCTCAGCCAATGCAATCGAAGGTACATCAAACGGCACATCTGCTGAAGCGTTGAAACGTACATAATCTACCAAACTCAACGCCGTACCCGTAATGGTCACTGTCTGTCCGGCCTTGAAACGCGGAGCAATAAACGACTCAACCGTCGGCACGCCCACCTCCAGTTCCGTTTCCGAATAAATCCAGTTGGGCAGATCTTCCACCGCATCGCTCAGGATTATTTCACCGGTCTGTGCAGCATCGGGCACTACCAATGTGATTTCATAACGGGTATGGGTGATGAAGTCGTCTTCGGGCACAGCCACATCCTCAGCAAAGATAACTTCATGCATCAGATTCAGGTAATCACCCGTAATAGTCAGCACGTCGCCCGGCATCACTGAAGCTGGAGAAAAACCTTCGAACACGATAGGTTCTTCATACGTCAATTGCGTTTGGGTAGTAATCTCTGTACCGTTGGCTGCCACCAAAGTCACATAGCCCACTTCCGGACCATCTACCGGTACCTGCACCAGTATTTCGCTGGGCACACCCGACTGGCGTACGTCGATTTCAGTAATGGGGTCCACACCCGGAATAATGACTTGTGTTACTTGATCCAAATTGGAACCGAGGAAGCGCAACGTACCGCCCCGCATCACCGGTGAGGGACCAAAGACGTTCAAACTTACTCCGCCTTTGTATTGCTGGGTGTCGTAATCATCGTTATCGCAGGCCACAAAGCCTAAAGCCACCACGCACGACAACAACAGCATCTTTATTGTTTGCAATTTTTTCATATCGGTATTAATTTTATTGTTTTTGCGAAGCTTCCGAGAAAAGGAGATATCTGCCCTACAAAGGCATAAATCCTCCCTCCCTTGCTTCGATTTATTTTATCTGTTAGGCACGGCACGTATGTTGTCGATTTTGAATATCGGTGTACATTCCGTTCCGTTCACACCGCCGCCTACCACAAAGATGTTCAGGCTGGCAAAGTCGTCAGGCGAATTGGGTACATTCGTTGTAGCGGCTCCGGAACGGTCATACGTGAAGTTAGTCAATGGGATGGTCACCGTCACCCACTGGTCGTCGGTGTGATACGAACCGCCATCCGTCCACGGACGATACATGGCACGACCAAAGGTACCTTCGTCACGCGTACCCTCGCCATTGAAGATGTACATGTTGGCACCTGCCACATAGCCGCTGTAGCCATCTATCGGGTTACCGGAATACGTCACCAAGTCAAAGCCTTCAAAAGCAATCTGCATGGCTCCAGCGCTCCAGGGATTGGAAGAGGGAATATACAACTCAAACTTCAATGCCATGTCCTGGTAATCTGTAAAATCTACCACATTATTCAAGGCAATGCCATCGCCCGAAGTCACGTTCTGCGGGGTGTCCCAAGAACCGGCCCAATACTCGAAAGAGAATTCGGCATCATTCCAGTCACCGCCGGCCGACATCGTGGTATTGCCGTCACCAAGCTGCACGAAGTTGCCCGTAATAGATGTCTCGTCCGAAAGGATGCTTTGAGCATGCCAACCATGGTTACCCAAACCGGTCATGCCGTCAAAATCGAACAGCATGCCGCGTGTATCCAGATACTGGAATACAGAAGCTGTTGTTCCATAAATCGTCGTTACCTCTATGGGGCCTTCTTCCGTACATTCCGGCATAATGAAACTGATAGAGCTTTGAGTAATGTCGGTAAACTCAGACACTGCCACATCGCCAGGGAACACCACCTGCAAAGGCACATTGGGGTCGTCCACAAAATAATTGCCGGTAATGGTCACCTCGCTGCCTATCGGGGCATATTCGCACGACATGGCCGTCAGCGTGGGAGCTGGCACCGTGACGTGGAAATCATACTCCACCGTCTCCCCGCTCCGGGTCACCATATAGATTTTGTCGGACACCTCGCCGGGAATCGTCTGAGGCACGTCTACCAGTACCGTATTGTCCGTCATGTAGCTGCTGTTCAAGATAGCCTGACGGTCATTGAAATAGAGTTCATATATGCTGCGTAAGTTTTCTCCCACCAGGCAAATGGTAGTTCCTGTCGTAGCTGCCGTAATCAAAGAGTCTGCAGAAGCAGCATAGGGCGAACGAATGTAGCGCACGGTAGGCACACCGCCGGCCACCTCATATTTATCCGGTTCGTCTTCACAAGCCACCGTAACAAAGCCCGTAAGGACAGCCAAGCTGCAGAAGAAGCCGAACCTCGTAAGTTTATTCAGTAATTTCATATTCTTATGCAATTTAAGATTAATAACTATATACACTGCGTACATCCTCGTGGATGGGGTCTTCCATCAAGTGAGGATTGAACACCACATCTTCCGTAGGAAATGGCAAGGTAAAGCTGTCTGCTGTTACGTTAGGAGCGGCAACCGTATCATCATAGTACATGGCATCCGGATTCACCGACCAGCTTCCCGTATTGTAATAAGCTTCATACAAGTCGCCCAAACCTACAAAACTATTCCGCTTCTGGCTGGTCAGTTCATTGATGCAGAACTGTGGGTCGTAGTAAGCCACACGCACATAGTCGTACCAGCGGTCGCCTTCCATGGCCAGCTCCAGGCGGCGTTCCTTCCATACATCCTCCCAAGTGAGAGTAGTAGGACGGTGACTGTCGTCCAACGTCGGGATGGCACGCTGCCGCACAGCAAAGTAGGCATCGATAGCCGAAGCATCGGAAGTCTGTTTGGCTGTACCCATCATAGCCTCCGCATAAATCAGGTAGACATCTGACAGGCGAAGAATATGGGTAGCCAAGCTGTTCTTCATGTAAGCAGCCGAATGCCCTACCCCGGCCACATGGTCTTGGGCATTGCCATACAGGTGTTTCACCGTGTTGGTACCCGTAGCGCTCTGCAAGGTTCCGGTAGCGGCTGCATTGTACTCGCCGGTTTCGTCATAAATAAAACGCAGGTAGTCAAAACCACCCTTATCTTGCCAGAAATAAGAATATGTACATCCGGGCAACAGCATGGTAGCCTGGCAACGGGTATCCGTCGCATTAATCCAGGAATCAGGGCTTTGTTCCAACAACCTCACGCCAAAAGCCTCCTGCAAATCGACTGACAGACCAGACCACCCGCCCCAACAGTCGCCAAACTCATCGAAGCCATCAATGGCCAAGTCCGACTGCAAAGTGTTCTGCGAAGTCCAAGTATTGCCTTCTGCCGTCCAACGCCAGGCTATCAGGCTTTCCTCACTTTCGTTGTTGGCCAGACGGAACACATCAGCATAGTTGCCCAACAACTGGCGACCGGAGTTGTCTATCACATCCTTTGCATAGGTAGCAGCCCGCTGCAAATCGTCTGCATTCAGCGAACCGGAAACACCGGCTTTGGTCAAGTACACCTTGGCCAGCAGACCTTCGGCGCAATAATAATCAATACGTCCCGGATCGCTGGAACGCGGAAGCAGTTCCATAGCTTTCTCCAGTGTCATAATGATGTATTCGTACACATCGGCTTTCAGCACCTTATACTTATTGTTGTAAGTTCCGTCCACCAGTTCGTCCGTATTGTTATGGATAATGGGCACATCGCCGAAACTGCGCACCAAGTAGAAATAAGCCAACGCCTTCCAAGTCAGGCATTCGCCCATGCATTGGTCTTTTACCGACTGCGAAGCCGGGCTCCCACTAATGTTGTCGTACACTGTATTGGCATGACCAATCACAGCCCACAACGAATAAGACATATTTACCAAATCCTGGTCGGTTCCATTCACCGTAAAGGTCAGGTAAGGACTGCTTCCCCAATAATAATTGCCGGAAAGCACTTCGCCGACTTTGATAAATCCGCGCTGAAAGTCATACCAAGGAGAATTGTACAAGTAGTTCACGCCGGAGATGCACTGGTCATCCGTCTCATAATAATTCGACGTATTGTAATTATCAATCGTAGGCCTGTCCAGGAAGTTGTCGCAAGCAGACACCCCAAACATTAAAGCCGTTGCCAATACGCCATATTTTAGATTATTGAATTTCATATTCTTGTAAGATTTAGCCGTTAGAAAGTAACATTCAAACCAAATGAGTAAACCGTAGGAGAAGGATAACGGCCGTTATCCAAGCCCATCACATTGGCACTTGCCGTGCTGACACCGATTTCGGGGTCATAACCATTGTAACCGGTAATGGTCAGCAGGTTCTGTATATTGGCATAAAGCCTCAAGTTCTCGATGTGCCATTTGCTTGTCAACCGCTTGGGGAAAGTATAACCCAGCGTAATGTTCTTCAGACGGACATAAGAACCATCTTCAATATAACGGTCGCTCACACGGTCGTTGTCGTTCGGGTCATTGATGGTAGCACGTGGAGTAGAAGTATTCGGGTTTGTGACACGCACATTGGTCACATCGTCATACCAGTGGTACACCGTCACGCCGTTCACCACCACACCGTTTGTATAATCTTTATTCGCATCAATCGGAGCCAGGATGGTACGCCCGTTCACCGAATTCAGTTGGTTGGTCCACGTAGAGTTCATGTGTGTCAGCGACATGCCCAGGTAGTTATAGACCTTGTTGCCCACCGATCCGTTGATAAACAAAGAGAGGTCGAAGTTCTTATAGCGGAAGGTATTGGTCCAACCGAAAGTAAACTTAGGCATCGGGGAGCCGATGTTGGTACGGTCGTTCTCGTCGATGACACCATCGCCATTCAAATCTTTGTACTTGATATCGCCCACCCATACGGTATTGTTTTTATTGAACACACCGTTGGAAGGATAACTGTTGGCCGGCTTCGGAGAAGTCTGCAAGTCTTCCAAATCCTCGTAAACGCCATCGGTCACATAGCCATAGAAGTTATAAAGAGATTCACCCACATTGGTCACACTCACTACATCCGTCCACTGCCCGTAACCCACAATCTGTGCGGCGCTGGTGCCCGATAAAGCCACCAGTTTGTTGCGGTTCACAGAAATCTGGAAATCAGAATCCCACTGGAATTCGCCGATCAGCGGATGGGTGTTCAGCGATATTTCCACACCGGTGTTGCGGATGTGTCCGTAGTTGCCCCAAGGAGCAGCCAAAGCCGAAGAGGCATTGCCACTGGTACCCATGTACGAAGGCAACTGCAGCTGCATCAACATGTCTTTCGACTCTTTTTTGTACCAGTCCACCGTCAAGTTGATGCGGTCATGGAAGAAACTCAGATCCAGACCCACGTTGATCTGTTCCTGCGACTCCCACTTGATACCCGTATTGGCAATGTTTGCCGGGCGGTAGCTCATGCCCAGCCCTGTAGGCATAATGCTGATAGCCGATCCCCAGCGGTAACCGCCGATGTTGGAGTTACCGGTCTGTCCCCAGCCCACACGCAGCTTACCATTGCTGATAACATTCTGGAGAGGCTCAAAGAATTTCTCGTTGGAGAAACGCCAGGAAGCTGCTATGGCATGGAAGCCTGCCCAACGGTTTTCGGGACCGAAGTTGGATGAACCATCGTAACGGTAGGTATAGGTAGCCAAGTAGCGGTCGTTATAGTTGTATGTAGCACGGGCGAAGAACGAGGCCATGGATGAACTTCCAAAACCATAACCGATGGCCGGCGTACCGTTGCCAAGGGCAGGATTGTGCACCTCGTCGGAAGGCAAGTTGGTATTGAACACACTGGAATAGTCATAGTCCGACTTCCACATTTCCTGGCCCAACATCACGGAGTAGCTGTGCTTGTCGATGCTCCCGTTGTAGGTGAGGTAATTCTTCAACTGCCAGAAGGTAGAACTGTTTTTCTGGATACTGCTTTCATTGTTATCGCGAATCCATGTACCCAAGTTCACCATCGGCTCATAACGTTCGGCCTTGCTGGCGCTGATGTCGTAGCCCAACTCGGCATGCCATACCAAATTCTTGATAGGAGTAACCTCGGCAAAGATATTACCGGTCAGTTTCTGACGGTTCAGCAAAATGTCGTCCATCAAAGCCAAGGCTACCGGGTTGGGATTGGTATAACCTTCCTGCGAAATGGAGGAATAGCTACCATCCACATTATATATAGGAATACTGGGGATGGTGGTCAACGAGTAGTTAATCAAACCTTCACTACTGTCTGCCAGCTTCAGGCTTTCATCCGTGCTGGAGTAAGTGGCACTCAGTCCCAGTTTCAACCATTTCTTCAGCTGGGCATCCAGGTTGGTACGCACGCTGAAACGGCTGAACTCACTGCCGATAATGGTACCCTCCTGATCCATATAAGAGCCTGATACATAATATTGCACCTTGTCCGAACCGCCCTGTGCGCTCACTTGGTGCTGATGTTGCAGGGCTGTCTGGAAGATGGCATCCTGCCAATTGGTTCCCTTGCCAAGCAAAGAAGGATCGGAAAGATACGCACTCTCGTCGGCCTCGCCCACATCCACAAAGTCATTATAGAAATCGGCATACTCGCGCAGGTTCATAATGTCCAAGCGCTTGGTCTGCCGCTGCACGGCAAACATACCGTCGTAAGTAAACTTGGCCTCGCCGCTCTTACCACGCTTGGTCGTAATCAGCACAACGCCGTTGGCTCCTTGCGCACCGTAGATGGCTGTTGCCGAAGCATCTTTCAAAATTTCCATGCTCACAATATCAGCAGGGTTAATGGTAGACAACGGGGAGATGGTGGACACCGAACCGTTGCCCAACGCATCACCCAAACCGAAGTCGGCACCACTCTGTCCGCCACCTTGCATAATTACGCCGTCGATGACATACAACGGCTCGGCATTGGCATTAATGGTAGCCTGTCCACGGATACGGATAGAAGACGAAGAGCCCGGCGCACCTGAAGTGGTCACCGCAGTCACACCCGCAGCACGTCCCTGCAAAGACTGGTCGAGGTTGGTAATGATAGATCCCTTCAACTGGTCTTCGCTCATAGACACCGAAGCACCCGAAAGGTCGCTTTTCTTCATGGTACCATAACCTACCACAACCACTTCGTCCAGCATTTCCGTGTCTTCCTGCAAGGTGATGTTCAATGTAGTTTGATTGGTAATCTTGATTTCCTGAGAGATATACCCTATAAATGAGATAACGAGAGTGGCTCCCGGCTGCACATCCAAGGCAAAATTACCATCGATATCGGTAATAACACCGTTCGTAGTACCTTTTTCCAAAATGTTGGCACCGATAACTGGCCCTAATGCATCAGTAACGGTACCCGTGATTCTTTTTGTTTGCTGCACAGCTTCCAACGCATCGACCGATGCTGCCCAAAGCTGTGGGGTATTGCCTAAGCCACACGTGGCACATATACCCAAAAGCAAGGCTGTTTTTCTAATGGTTACATTCATATTTGCATTTTTCTTAGATTAATAATAGGAGCATTTTGTTGCCGTTCGGTTCGCATAAGAGCCAGCACCCATCAGCTCAAGGCAATGAACAAACGGCCATGTTTTGTTCAGTTCACTTCTTTTGTCATAGGCATTTGTTTGTTTTTAGTCAGTAATATTATGTTGTATATAGATCACTCTTTAATGGATAAACAGCGGCCAAAGGATAATTAAGGCTACAAAGGTTTATACTCATAAACCCGATTGCAAATGTACAAGAAACAAGGGCGTCAAAACGACACCCTCTTATCCGATTCCGATACTATTTTTACATATATACCCGAATCATACAACAAACTACCGATATTACATTTCGGTTATACAATAAAAAGGTATTTAGCGAGACTTCGCCCCCACAACATAAATATAAGGACACGGTGTTTTCCTATCTCAAAGTCCCTGTTTAGCGTGCTAAAGAGCCACTTTGGAAAGCTAAAATCCCTCTTTAGCGGGATGAATAAGTAACATTGAATTTGTAAATGGGAATTTATGTGTCAGTTGATTTTTCATCCGCAGATGACGCAGATTGCGCAGATTTTATTTTTTCTTCGCAAAAGGTATTTTCCTGCACTTTCGTGCGCCCTGCACCTTCGGTGCATAGTAATCCGCGTCATCTGCGTCATCTGCGGATGAAAGATTACCCCGATAAATTATCATTTATGAGCTTTTACCGGTTGCGTTTCAACTCATCGCGCACCATTTTGCCCCATGTTTTCAGGTCTTCATCCTTCCAATTGCCCTCGGAAGAAGCCGAAGGATAAAGCATGGAGCACGTTTCATCTTTATCGGAAACCGACCAAACAACCCAACTGATGCCATGCTTCTGCATCCACTTCAGCCAGTTGTTCCATTCCTCAACGTTAATGTCGCCATCGCCCGAAGCATCCATGGATGCACATTCCGACACAAACAGTGGAAGCCCTTTGCCCAAAGCATAATCTCCACGGTCGCGAAGCCATTGCTTATGGGTATTAGCGTAAAAATGCAAGGTGTACATCAGATTGTCATAGCCCGTAATAGGGTCATCGGCAGCCAAATGGATATCCTGATCCCAATGGGGAGAACCCACCAGTATCACAGCATCCGGCTCAATGGAGCGGATAACCTTGATAACCTCTATCGAATAGGCCTTTACATCCGCCCAACTATCTTCTACCGGCTCGTTGAACACTTCATAAATGACGTTGGGCACCCCTTTATAGCGGGTAGCCATTTTCCGGAAGAAGTCTTTGGCTTCCTCTGTGCGCAGACCATGACTATGCCAATCAATAATGGCATACACCCCATTCTCTATGGCAGCATCTACAACAGTCTGCACACACTTTATCCCCAATTCAGGATTGTCCAAGTAGGCGTCTTCCAGCTCCACGCCCATAGACGCACGCACCACCTGAGCTCCCCAATCGTTTACCAGGTAATCCACCGATGAAGCATTGTAGAAACGCGGCCAAAACTGATGCCACCCGTAGCTGATACCGTGCAGCACCACCGGATTGCCTGCATCATCGACCAATTGAACTCCCTTCACCGAAAGAGATGATACTTTTTTATCCACAGATTTCCCTGTACCTTTTTGCCCGGAAGCCTTGGAACCGCAACCGGCCACAACAGCCATCACACAAATGGCCAACACTACTTTAAAAAAATGCATTTTCATGGCTTATCTTAATTTTTCATTTTCCGTTCTTATAATTCTCACGGTAGTACTGTCTGATGCAAAGACAGAATTCAAGCCCTGCTGCTCCTGTGCAGGATCTCCGGTATAATCATCACCCGGTACCCAGTAGATATGTCCCGGGGTCTGCTCGGCAAAGCCACCCCACCCCCAGAAGTTACATCCGGCAAAAAGTCCGCCCCGGTCACGCTCCTGCCGGATCAGGTCGAACACATATTCATAGTACGCATCACGCGCCACCGTAGGAGTTCCTTTTGAAAACTGGAAACCATCGCGCGGGAAACCGAATTCCTCCAATACTACCGGTTTCTTATACTTTGCCCCTACGGCCAGATGTTCCTCAATATATTTCCGCGTATTCTCCTTTGCCTGCGGAAGCATCTCCAGCAGACTGTCTTCCTTCACCCAGCCCCAGTTGTACGGCCAGATGTGGATATTCAGGTAGTCTATATTAGGGTCGGCATGCACCTGTTCAAAAAGAGCTATGTCTCCCTCGCATCCCCACGAGCCTTCGCTGCCCGAAGCCACCATGTGGTTTGCATCCAACGATTTGATTTGGGCTGCCACCTCGGCCATCCAATGGGCAAAAGGCACTTTGTTCTCCTCAGAAAAAGCACGTGGCTCATTGCCTATCTGCCAAGCCATGAGGGCCGGATCGTCGGCATATTTCTTCCCCGTATACCGATTGGTGCGGGTCACGATATAACGCACATGTTCTGCAAAGAGTGCCTTGGCACTGTCCGACTGCTGATATTGCTTCACATACTCCATATAGGCAGGCCAACCATCGACGGCAGGCACCACGGCCTTGCCATGCCCCGCCCATTGCAGGTAAACAGAATATCCCCCACTCCACTCCCACGAATTGTTCAGGTAGAGCACAGCCGTCATATTCCGTTTGCCCAATTCAGCCATAAAATAATCCAATCCGTCCAACAACGTATCATTGTACACGCCGGGAGCCGTCTGCAATGAGGGCTGCACCCGTGTAGGCACACCGTTTTCCCCGTCGGCTCCTACCAATACACGCAGGTTGGTCACCCCGATACCTTGCAAAAAGTCCAGCTCCTTATGCAGGCGGGCACGGTCGCCCCCCTGCCCCTGCGAAGCCAAAATAGGGCCATACCAGAAATTGGTACCCACAAAATAATAAGGCTTGCCATCGCGCACGAATTGCCCTTCGGCATTCACCTTGACAAACGGAGAAGTTGCCATCGGTCGTGATTTCGACGCACAAGCCTCCCACAAGAAAAGCAGTGATACCACTGCACTCAAAAAGAGAAGTTTTTTCATTGACAATGATTATTAGTGTGTCTCAATTAAATGATAATTTAGCGCGCGTAGCGCACAGTGACGAGCTACCAGCTACGAGCTACGAGTGACTGTCTCAGTACTTGGAAACTTTACTTGTAGCTTGTAGCTCGTCACTTGTAGCTGCGGGGCCTTGCCCCGCTAAATTCCCATTTTATAGTATAAACTACATGAAGAGTTACTTACAAGGTTATGCTTAAAATACAAGCCCCCATTGCCGGCGAAAGCCGCATACTGCTCCATTCGTGCTGCGCCCCCTGCTCATCGGCTATAGTGGAGTGCATGCTGGAGAACGGGCTGCGCCCCACCGTGTTTTACTACAACCCCAACATCTACCCGCGCCGCGAATACGACATCCGCAAGCAGGAGGCCATGCGCTTCACCGCCTCGCTGGGGCTGGACTTTGTGGACGCCGACTACGACCACCCCGGCTGGCTGCAAGGCGTGTGCGGGCTGGAGGGCGAGCCCGAACGCGGCCGCCGCTGCCTGCAATGCTTCACCCTGCGCCTTGCCGCCACCGCCCGCTATGCACAGGAGCATGGCTTCCGGGTGTTTACCACCACGCTGGCCTCATCGCGCTGGAAAAGCCTCGACCAGATAAACGAAGCCGGACGACGCGCCGCCGCCCTCTGCCCCGGCACCCTGTTCTGGGAGCAGAACTGGCGCAAGGGCGGACTGCAGGAACGGCGGGGCCAGCTGCTCAGGCAGTACGGCTTCTACAACCAGCAGTACTGCGGCTGCGAGTTCAGCCTGAGGGCAAGGCAGGAATACGACAAAGAGCAGGGAAAGCACCTCCCGCCCCCACCCCAACCCTGACTTTTTGCCGCCCGGGCGCCGCCCATGTAAGCGGAAATACATACCTTTGCAGCCGTCATTCTTACACACCCATACCGAGATACAAAAAAAGCCTTATGCGCATACTTCTACTCATACTGCTGGGGGCCGGAGCCACCCTTCTGCCCCTCGCCGCACAACAGCAACCATCGCCCCGCCAAGAGGCACTGGCCACCATCACGCAAGAACGGGCAAAGGCCATCGTGGGCTTCCTGGCCGACGATGCCCTGCAGGGGCGCGAAGCCGGACAGGCGGGGTCGCGCATTGCCGCCCGCTATCTGGCCAGCGAACTGCAAGAAGCCGGCATCAGCCCGCTCTATGCCGACGGCTACCTGCAACCCTTCGAAGCCTGTGCCCGCGAGCGCCAGCAACCCGCCCGGCGCTGGCAGGTGCACCCCGACTCCGTTGCCCGCCTCAAGCAGTTGCCGGCACACCGCTCGCTGCAAATGGCCAACGTGCTGGGCGTCATCCCCGGGCAAAGGGACGACGAATACGTGGTGGTGGGCGCGCACTTCGACCACCTGGGCACCGACCCCTCGCTGCAGGCCGACAACATCTACAACGGAGCCGACGACAATGCCTCGGGCGTATCGGCCGCCTTGCAGATAGCGCGCGCGTTTGCGGCCTCGGGGCAGAAGCCCCTGCGCACGGTCGTCATCGCCTTCTGGGACGGCGAGGAACTGGGGCTGCTGGGCTCGGAAGCCTTCTTGCAAAGCTGCCCCTTTGCGAAGGATATCAAGGCATACCTCAACTTCGACATGATAGGACGCAACAACCGCGAAGACCGGCCGCGCCACGTGGTGTACTTCTACACCGCCGCCCATCCGGCCTTCGGCGAGTGGCTGCGGAGCGACATCACGCGCTACGGCCTGCGCCTGGAGCCCGACTACCGAGCCTGGGACCGCCCCGTGGGCGGAAGCGACAACGCCTCCTTCGCCCGGAGGGACATACCCATCATCTGGTACCACACGGACGGGCATCCCGACTATCACCAGCCTTCCGACCATGCCGACCGGCTGAACTGGGAGAAGCTGACGGACATCACACGGGCAGCCTTCCTCAACGCCTGGAACCTGGCCAACGAGGCGGAATACTAAATTCTTCATCCTAACACCGACATTCACTATGGCACTGAACTACATCTGGGCAACTTTCTTCATCATAGCCTTCGCCGTGGCGGCGGGACAACTCGTCTTTGCGGGCGACACGGACATCTTCACCCGCCTTGTGGGCGCCACGTTCGACT
This sequence comes from uncultured Bacteroides sp., assembly GCA_944320635.1. Taxonomy (GTDB): domain Bacteria; phylum Bacteroidota; class Bacteroidia; order Bacteroidales; family Bacteroidaceae; genus Bacteroides. The sequence goes on from CALUIF010000098.1 coordinate 29,993, forward strand.
CGTCGAAGTCGGCCTTCGAAATCTCACTGGGCCTCACGGGCGTGCTGGCCCTGTGGCTGGGGCTGATGAA
>CALUIF010000099.1 GCA_944320635.1 uncultured Bacteroides sp.
TGCTGGAGATGATGCCTACTGAAATTGAGAACAACTATTGCTCCGCAGTCCTGCAAATCACCCATCCGGTTATCCAGTATTGGTGCTTCAGTGAAGAAGAAAGCTATGTGATGTTTAATCGGACGGATATTTTCGACAATGCTATTGAGTGCATCGGGTGGCTAATCAGAAACGGACATTTCAACAAAGAATACCTAATTGAACAAGACAACGAACTATGAACCTCAACGAACTACGAGACGAAGCCTACTCCATCGCCAAGGCGAACGGATGGCACGAAGAAGAACACAGTGATAGCCATTGGCTGATGTTAATCATAACCGAGATAGCAGAAGCCGTACAATCAGACCGTAAGAACCTGCACGCCGACGTGGAAGCCTTCAAGAAGTACGAAGAAATCATAGACTTCAAGGAAAACTTCGAGCGGCAAATCAAGAACACGGTGGAAGATGAACTTGCGGACATAGTGATACGCTGCCTTGACCTCGCCGGACTTCGGAACATTGACCTTTCCATTGCCCAAGTGTTATTCAAATCAGACACTGACCCTACCCATGATTTATCCCAATTCGACTTTCCTAAAATTGCATTCGGGATGGTACAAGCTCTTGCAGGAGAAGAAGAAATAGAAGCCTTATTAAATGGAACCATACTGGGAATAATGGTATTCTGCGCAAAGTTTGGCATTGACCTCGATTTCTTCATCCGCGCCAAAATGAACTACAACCGCCTGCGTGGATACCGCCACGGAGGCAAAAAGTATTGACTTTATGGAATTTTTCAAATTCATTTTTAGCGACTTCTGGCACTTCATAGGCTTTTGTATTATTCTTATCCTGACGTTTGATGGAATAAACAATATCATCCAATCAATAAAAAAATAACACGACCATGTACATCCAACTCAAAAACTCCCCGTCGGCCCCCGTGCTCATCAGTCGGAGGCTGTTCAAGGCCATGGGCTTCAAGGGCCCGGCTCCCTGGTTTGTCATCCTGACCCGCGTGCGGGGCACCGACGACTTCGCACTGGTGCCCGTGAAGCGGGCGGACACCTTCCGCACCCAGTGCTGCATGGTGCTGCCCGTAGGGGGCAACCGACGCACGCCCGCCTCTTTCCGCTGGACCATCCCGTCGATGGAGTACTTTCTCGGCGTGACGGGGCTGCGCATCGTGACCACCAAGATTCTGAAAGTGAAACCTATTAAAGCAGGAGGTAAGCCATGTTTCCAGATACTATGCAACGGCTGAACCCGCAGAAGGCCGACATCACCGTGTCGCGTACGGGGCGCATCGACATCCGTTCCGACGCTTCGCACCGCATGGGGCTCGGCAGCGGGTGTCGCATTTCCTTTTTCCTCGACGGCGAGCAGAACCTCTACCTTTGCAAGGACCCCGGTGGACTGCGCCCCGTGTCGCGCCACGGCAGTTCGTTCTTCCGCTTCTACTCCGCCGTCACGGCCAGGCGCATCCTGGCTTTGCCCGACGTGCCCCGGGGGCTGGAGCGTGCCGGCTTCCGCATCGGCGAGCCGGAGGTGGGAGTGGTGGGGGAGATGTTTCCCGTCATCACCCGCAGGGTCATCAGCACCTGACGCATATAAAAAAATTACCCGTAGGTAGTTGGGTAGTTACCTACGGGTAGTTCATCAATTACCTACAGGTAGTTTACCAATTACCTGCGGGTAGTTTCTTGGGCGGTCGTCCCGCTCACTCCGTGTCGTCCTGCACGTCTTCCGACTGCAGCGACGTTGACTCTGCGGAGGCTGCTTCCAACGCAGCCACTCTGTCTTCCAGCTCTTCAATCTTCTTGAAGGCATGAATTTCGTCTCTGATTTTCTCTGCCATAATCCAATAAACGTTAGGGGTTAAACATATAATCTTTGCTATTCTCAATTCTTAATTCTTCATTTACCTCAGTTTGTTCCTCCACTTCCGTGTCAGGCCGATGGTCGTTGCGCTGAGCGACTGCCCGGCGTCCATCTCCCTCACCACGCAGAGGCGGAAGTAGCGGTAGGGCGAGCCTTGCAGGCGCGACAGCCTGATGCCCATCGCGCTGCCTATGGGCACGTACCGCTCGCCGTCGTGGCTGGCGAAGAGCACCACGCCCCCCTCCCTGGCCGGAAGCAGGCCGCGCAGAAGGATGGTGTTCACCGTCTTCAGCGCCACGTCGCCCAGCTTCAGCGGGCGGGTCAGCAACAGGGTCTTCACCCGGCGCGTGTCGTCGAAGTCTTGCTTGGTGGAGATGTCCGCCACCGCGCCGCCGGCTATCTGCACGTAGCAGCCGGGATAATCCGTCACCCGCCCCGTGATGCCTGCCGTCATCGTGGCCCAGGTGCGGGAGTTCAGCGCGTAGACCCACGCCGTCTTTTCACCGGGCACGAAGAACACCAGCCTCGCGTTGGGATAGTCGTAGGCCACTTTACTTCGCTGGAAGAAGTCCTTCACCGCGCCCATCTGCCCCAGCTCATCCTCTAATCCTTCTTTGGCGAAGATGTCGCCCAGCCGCGCCACGCTCTGCGGGGCGAACGACGGGCCGTCCAGTTCGGCCGAAAGCATGTCCACCCGGCTGCCGTCGGCCACCATCACCCCCTTGTCTGTCACGAACACCACCGCCCCGTCCGTCTGCGTGATGCTCTGCGGGTTGCTGCACACGTCGCGGCTGATGGGCTGGCGCACGCTGTACAGGCCTTCGTCGGACACCTCCATGGCCCAGATGCCGTCCGTGGCGAACACCAGCAGCGGGAACTGCCCGAATTGCCCCTGGCTCAGCGCGCGGGTGGTGCTGGTGATGCCCACAATCTCGCCCGTGCCCACGGTGTTGATGCCACCCAGCGGGAAGTAGAATGGATTGCCCACCTCGGAGGTGTAGACTTTGTTGGGCTCTATAATTACATCGTTCGTGTCAGTCGGAAGTATAGGTTGAGTGCTTGAAAAGGCTATATATCCAGTGGTATAGTAATACGCTCCATTCAGTCCAACATGCTCGGTCAGCGTCAAGTCAGCCCATTCTTTCACACCATCTTTCTCCCGTTCTATCACCATGCGGAATGCATTCGGATTGGGGTAATACACCCACCATGCCAATTCGCCCAACGTACTTGGTTCGCTCTCAGCTTTCACTGTGCTTAATCCGGATTTTATGAATACCGTTGCTTTATAGCTGTACACTGTTATTTCATCTGACTGCTCCGGTGCATTGATATAGGTTACCAATTGCTTTACCGGAGGGACGAAAGGATGCCTGCTAACGTTGCTCAAGTTCAGTCGGCTGTTGTACACAAAGGCGCTCTTTGCCGAAAGAACGTCGTGCGACAAATAATCATCTGGCAGCGTTTCTTGCGTACCTAAATTCTGCAACACGCTGCCGTCTATGGCTAAGTAACCTGCTTCATCGAGGTCATCCAACGCCATAGACTTTACCTTCCAGAATACGGACGTTCCCTTTACTTTTTCGGCAAATGCTTCGTCGCCTATTCTTGGCGGGAAAACTACTGGGATAGACGTTGAAACCGGATTACCCGTATAAGCAAAAACTCCTTCAGGATCTAGCATCATGAATCCACCGCCAAAGTCATAACGCGTATTAATTTGTCCTGTATCGCCACCATAGGATAGGGACCATCCATAAGGCGTATCTATCAGCTCTTGTATGGGGTCGGAAACGAAAAAATCGATTCCCAATATAATGTCTTCCCATTCTCTGAGCGCCTCAATTGAAGACTGCTCAGTCCAGTAATTAAGTGTGGCTGAATAAAACTTTACCGTTGTTTTGAAACTTTTCAGAACGCCTCCTCCACTTTCTTCTGTACGGTCATAAATCTGCATTGCAGGGAAACGACGGGTGTTGGGAAGCATCAATACGGGAGGCGATTGCATAGTGTATCCGCTTATTGTATTGTAGGCATACCTCACAAGGAATGGATGGCAGAAGTAACCATTATCTTTTGCGTCGCTGACCATCTTGTTTATCGTACCGATGACTTGGCTGTATATCTGTTCCGATGATTCATCCGGCAACACGATGAATGCATTGGGAGGATATTGGTTGAAGTCGATTTCGTTGGTTGAAAAGTCAACCTCTATTTCAGATTCGTTCGGTTCCCCATACAATCCGAAATTTATACCTAGTTCCGGAAGTTTGTTGCCCAGATACTTATAGTCACTATCTTTGAACAGAATGTAATGGATACTATCCGAGGCCAATACAATGAGCGTGTTGCCTATGGATTGTATCTGGCTGACCTCCGTGCCCGTGCCGATGTCGTAGGCAAAGTTGTAGTCCGTGCGCTGCCCGTCTTCCAGCCGGAAAGCCTTCAGTTGTCCGGCGGAGGTGGTGTAGAGGTAGTTCTTGTACCCGGCAGTGGAGTGGACGTACACCAGCTGCTCGCCTTCGCCCATGGTGAACTGCGCTTCGGGCAGCAGGATGGGGCGCATGGCCCCGTTCTGACTGATGATGTTGTGCGACAGGCTGAGGTCGCCGTCCCTGCAGTCGAGGTCGGAGGTGGCTTGCGTGATTCCGGTGTAGGTGATGTTCAGTTCTTCCATAGGGGGTAGGATTAGTAAAGTTTGTTTGCCGGACGGCGGACGGGTGCCGTGCGTAGTTCCAGCACGCTTTTGATGCGTTCCAATTCGTTGTCCGCGCGGGCCAGGTATTGTGCTGCCTCTTCCGGGGCAGTTTTCTCGAAGATGCTGTACAGGCAGTAGTCCACCACATGGCCATGCATCAGGTTGGTCAGCGTGGTGGTGGCTCCATAGTTCCATCGTCCCGGCATGCGCAGCACCAGCACGCAGTCGCCTCCGGGACTTTCCAGCCGGTTGTCGTCCAGCAGCCTGCCGGTAGTGAGGTAGCGGGCGCACTGTTGGCGCAGGTTGGCCAGTGCGGCAGCCATGGCGCGGGCCACGACGTAGCGGTCTGCCCCTTCTTCCGGCGTCTGCACATCGGAAGCCTTTTCTTCCTGCCCGGGAGTGGATAGCCTACGGCCAGTGAGGTGGGCGGCACTCATCACGTCGCCCATCATCTCCCCACGGTTCAATACAATGGTCACATCGTTCATATTGGTTCAGCATTAATCGGTCGTTTCCTTTGTGTGTCATGCTTCGTAGCGGTTCTTCGCGGTAAGCCAGTTTCCGGCGGAGGGACTCTGCATAGGCCTTGGCTTCTTCGGCGTACTTGGCTGCCCGGTCTGCGGCCTGTACGCCCAGCCATCCAGACAGGATGTGGGTGGCCATCATCATTTTCAGGTCGGTAGTGATGCTGCCTATAAGCGAGCGGTCAAAGCGGCGTGGCATGCACAGGGTAATCACCAGCTTTTCGTTGGCATTGTGCTCGTATAGCTTATGTTCCACCGTCTCACCCCGGATATAGCGTTTCAGCAGCTGTACGGCCATCGAGCAGGCCTCTATCCAGTACGTGTCCAGGAATCCTCCTTCGTATTGTGAAGCCCACAGCCGTTCAAAGTCGTCGGGCAGGGTAGAGGCTTCCAGCGAAGAGCGCTTTTCCACCTCTTTATAAACTTCTTGTTTCAGTACAGTCAGTTCCATGACAATCTCCTTTTTTGCAAAGTAGGGGAAAACAAGGCGGGATGTGACTATATTTTATGCCAATTGCCATCTGATAATGGAAAGCAACCGGCAGAAATCCATGTAAGGAAGTCCGTCGGCTGCTTCTATCAAGCGGTCTATGTATTCGTAATCGCTCATGGTTTTACAGTTAAATGATTTCTGCAATGCGGACAGATGAACATCTTTGCTACCGGAAACATCTTTTGTCCTACACTCCCGGCTAAATAGGCCGCTTCCTCCCCATAGGGATCGATGCCAAAGGATTGTTCAATGTGTCGTGTCAAGTGGCGTATCTCATGGAGCCATGAGTTGAGAAATTCTTCCGGCGAGGTGGTCAGTGACAGCACGATCACCGTCTCTCCCTGCCAAAAGTTGGAATAGGTCAGTCCGGTATCCAAACGTCCGGCATCCAAATTGTACTTCGCACGTTCCAGGTTATTCCCTTTACAACCTATCCGGCACAGGTCGCGGAGGATGCGGTCGCGCCAGTAGGTCGTCACAGCATAGTACACCCGCACGTGCCAATCGTACTTCGCCAGATAGAAATCCTGCACTATCATAACATTTGCCTCCAAGGAATTACAATACCTTTTCCTATACAGTTTGCATAGAATTCATCAAACGTGCGGGTTGGGTTTCCATCTATATCATCCACATACAGCTTAATATGAAGACAAACGTGCGCCTCGTCCTGAAGCGACTTCTTGTAAAAATCGGCTTTCAGCATGTTAGCCAGATAGTAAATGTCATATCCTCCGCCATTTTTCAATTCAATGCCGTTGCGTTTCAGCATTCCGTCTACTTCATCCGGACTCCAGGCTTCCAGTTTCTTTTTCTTGCCGGACGTTTCGTCCTTCACCTGCATCTGGCCGACAGCCCATTTGTATAGACGTTCGCTGAAGTGAGGGCCGTATGTGCCGACATATTCGGCAAAGTCTTCGGGAAGTTTCCGAAACATATCATGTCTTTCTCCCATAATTCAGATATTTTTTAGTTAAAACAAACAGGAGGGACGGACAGCCCCTCCTGATAAATTATCGCTTTAATACCAACGGCCGTCCGAACGTCTGCGTCGACGTTCTCCCATGCCGCCTGAGCCATCGCGTTGACCGTAGCCACCACGCATGCCCATGTCGTCCTCATCATCGTCCATAGAGGTTTCACGCGGCAGGCTGCGTTCACCCATACCTTGCATCAGTTCGGGAGGCAACTTATATCCCAGTTTTTTCAGCTTCTTCAGTGCCTTCTCAAACCCGTGGCGGCAGCCTTCTTCATAGGCTTCTTCCGCTTCGTCGCGCATTCCGAAACCGCTTTCCATCTCATCGTCGATTTCGTGTATCATTTTCAGATTCTTCCAACTCATAGTTTTATGTTTTTTGTTTCGGCTGTGTATCTTCCTTTTCTTCCAGACGCTTCATTAGGCTTTCATTCATTGCAACTACACGGGCAAGCTGCTTCTTGATGTCTGCCAGTTCTCTGTCCTGTTGTTCCTTTGCAGCAATTTCAGGGTTCAGCATGGATAGCATTTGCTGGCAGGCGGAAAGGAAGTTCTTGTGGTAGTCCACGCTTCGAAGCACATCCTCACTCTTCTGCTTCATGGTGATAATTTCCGCATTCATTTCGTCACGTGAGGCAGATACTAGCATCCCAGTCCGGGTATCATCTGCAATATCCATGTTGGCGGGCAATTCTTGCAGGTTTACGTTCTGCCCTCCGATGTTCACGACTACATCCACTACCATAGTGGGTTGCGGATAGCCAGCAGAGGATGGCTTGTAGACGGTACGCATTGGAGAGACGCTCACCACTTGTCCATATTCCAAGCTGGGGCTGTTGCCGGCATTGCGATGAAGGATGTACAATGTACTGTTAGGTCGTAAATTCTGAAACATAGTCGAATAGGTTTAGTAATTAGGGGACGCCGCTTACACAGCGTCCCGTTGATTGATAGATTCTCATGCTCCCGTGGTGGTGCCTGTCGCACTCGGACGGAATCCGCCGTTCACGATATACAGCTGGTTGGTGTACCGGTTGTAGTGAATCTCGTAGATACCAGGTCCGGCAAAGTTAGCCACCGTGGCAGGTGTGGTGCCATATTCCAGCAGGGGACGGGTATCGCCGTTGGTGCCGATGAGCACGGGCAGCGTGGCGGTAGTCCCCGCCGGGATGGCCTCCCGAAGGTCGAGGAAGAAGCCTCCCACATAGTTGCGTCGGTAAAACGCATGGTTGGGCAGCTCTATCGTAACATTCTCCGTGCCTACCGTCACTCCCGTGCTAGGTATAGTGTTGAAGTTGTTACGCCCCAGGTTCGGGTATCTGAAGAACAGGTTCGGAAAGAAGTCCCACATAATGACCTCCTTCTATGTTGTATTCCAAATAACTGAATACTTTTTTATTTGTTATTAACTTTATAAATCAATTTGTTACATGATTCTTTCCCCAAAGAAGAAACAATACTCCCTTTGGATAAGGGTAAATA